>JBOGEU010000489.1:0-2877 GCA_050741995.1 Acidimicrobiia bacterium
GATCTTCACTGCCGTCGGGCTGTTCCTGTTCATGGAGCCGACTTCTCCCAAAGGGAGAGACCTCTGGGAGCGGGGGTGGTTCGCATTGCACAACGGGGTCCCGGACAATGCAGGTTCCGGTGGCGAGTTCTCTGTCAGCGGCCGCGGATTCGCGGTGGACGATCCAGACATGTGGTCCCAAGTGGCCGACGCTGCGAGCTACACGCCGGCCGAGCATTACATCCTTTTCGAGATGCAACCGAGCGAGGCCCGCTGCCACAGGTACGGCGACGTCCCTTTGCCATCCACGCGGAGGTGGGTGGTGACCGGATCGTCGCGCTCACCGACGAAGTAGGACCGGTGGTACTGCTCGAAGCTGATTAGATCGAGCGAGGTGACGCCGACGGCGCCCGCGAAGGGCCGCCCCGCCTAACAGATGGAGGCACGATGAGCATGGCCAAGAGGATGGACGCGCAGTCGCCTGCGATGCACCTTGCCGACAGCCACGAACTGATCCGCGTGCATGGCGCACGGGAGAACAACCTGAAGGACATCAGCGTCGAGATCCCAAAGCGTCGCTTGACGGTATTCACCGGGGTTTCGGGATCGGGGAAGAGCTCCCTCGTCTTCGACACGATCGCTGCGGAGTCGCAGCGGTTGATCAATGAGACCTACAGCGCCTTCGTGCAGGGCTTCATGACGACCCTGGCACGGCCCGAGGTCGATGTACTCGACGGCCTGACGACCGCGATCATCGTCGACCAGGCGCGGATGGGCGCCAACGTCCGGTCCACGGTGGGCACCGCCACCGACGCCAACGCGCTGCTGCGCATCCTCTTCAGCCGTCTCGGTCAGCCGTCCGTCGGGCCCCCGATCGCCTACTCGTTCAACATCCCGACCCGGAAAGCGAGCGGGTCGATGACGATCGACAAGGGCAAGGGGGAGCGGATCGTGGTGCGCGGCGCCGTATACCACGGCGGTATGTGCCCGCGTTGCGAAGGCATGGGCACGGTCAGCGACATCGACCTGACCCAGCTCTACGACGAAGACAGGTCACTCGCCGAGGGCACGATCACCGTACCGGGCTACAAGGCTGGCGGCTGGTCGGTGCGCATCTTCACCGAGTCGGGCTTCCTCGAACCTGACAAGCCGATCCGCAAATACACCAAGAAAGAGCTCCACGACTTCCTCCACAAGGAGCCGGTGAAGGTCAAGGTCAACGGCATCAACCTGAGCTACGAGGGATTGGTCCCGCAGATCCAGAAGTCGTTCCTGTCCAAGGACCCTGACGCGCTGCAGTCCCATATCCGGGCGTTCGTGGAGCGCGCAGTCACCTTCACCGACTGTCCCGACTGCGGCGGCACCCGGCTCAACGAGGCGGCCCGGTCGTCCAAGATCAAGGGGATCAGCATCGCCGACGCCTGCGCGATGCAGATCAGCGACTTCGCCCAATGGGTCGGCGGCCTCGACGTGCCGTCGGTGGCCCCACTGCTCTCGACGCTGCAGCACACTCTCGACTCGTTCGTCGAGATCGGCCTCGGCTACCTCTCCCTGGACCGGCCGTCGGGCACGCTGTCCGGCGGCGAGGCACAGCGCACCAAGATGATCCGCCACCTCGGCTCCCCGCTCACCGATGTCACCTACGTCTTCGACGAGCCCACCACCGGCCTGCACCCCCATGACATCCGGCAAATGAACGACCTGCTGCTGCAGCTGCGCGACAAGGGCAACACGGTGCTCGTCGTGGAACACGAGCCGGAGACCATCGAGATCGCCGACCACGTCGTCGATCTGGGACCTGGTGCCGGAAATGACGGAGGAACTGTGTGTTTCGAGGGCACCGTGGCAGAGCTGCGATCGAGCGGCACCCTCACCGGTCGCCACCTCGACGACCAGGCGTCACTCAAGCCAACGGTGCGCCGCCCACCCAACGGCAAGCTGGAGATCCGCGGCGCCACCACCCACAATTTGCAAGACGTCGACGTCGACATCCCGCTCGGGGTGCTTGTCGTCGTCACCGGTGTCGCCGGGTCCGGCAAGAGCTCCCTCATCCATGGCTCCATCCCCAAGGGTTCGGGTGTCGTCTCGGTGGACCAGACCGATATCCGCGGGTCCCGGCGAAGCAACCCGGCGACGTACACCGGGATGCTCGACTCGATCCGCAAGGCGTTCGCCAAAGCCAACGGCGTGAAACCGGCGCTGTTCAGCGCCAACTCCGAGGGCGCCTGCCCCAACTGCAACGGCGCCGGCGTCATCTACACCGAGCTGGGCTTCATGGACACCGTCGCCACCACCTGCGAGGTGTGCGACGGGAAGCGGTTCCAGGCCGAGGTGCTCGAGTACGAGCTGGGCGGCAGGGACATCAGTGAGGCCCTCGCGATGTCGGTGACCGAAGCCAGGGACTTCTTCGCCGAGGGTGAGGCGAGGGTGCCGGCTGCCCACGCCATCCTGGAACGGATGTACGCAGTGGGACTCGGCTACCTGGGTATCGGGCAGCCTCTGACCACGCTCTCCGGTGGCGAACGTCAGCGGCTGAAGCTGGCGATCCACATGGCGGAGAAGGGAGGGATCTACGTCCTCGACGAGCCGACCAGCGGGCTCCATCTCGCCGACGTCGACCACCTGCTTCGTCTTCTCGACCAGCTCGTCGACTCCGGCAAGTCGGTCATCGTGATCGAGCACCACCAGGCGGTGATGGCGCACGCCGACTGGATTATCGACCTCGGCCCCGGCGCCGGCCACGACGGCGGCCGGGTCGTCTTCGAGGGCAAACCGGCCGACCTCGTCGCCGCCCGCTCCACCCTCACCGGCCAGCACCTCGCCGAATACGTGGGTTCGGCCTAATGGGCATCGCGGAGGACGACATCGGCGGACTCGGCTGAGGCGGCGGGTCAGAAC
>JBOGEU010000490.1:0-5110 GCA_050741995.1 Acidimicrobiia bacterium
GAGCGACTCAACCGCTACTACTTACAGAATCTGATCGGGATCCCCATGGAGTCGACCATCGCCGCCGCCAAGCTCATCTTCGGCGGAGTCCTGGAACGACATCCGGGTCTCAGGGTTGGATTCACCCATGGTGGCGGATTCGCCCCCTATCAGGTCGGCCGCTGGGAGCACGGCTGGAAGGTCCGGCCCGAGCCCAAGGTCAACATCACCGAAAGTGGCCCCAGGCATTACTTCGGGACCTTGTACTTCGACAGCCTCACCCACGACGCCATATCCCTCGAGATGCTGGGGAAGCGGATGGGCTGGGACCACGTGATGCTCGGCAGCGATTATCCGTTCGACATGGCCTCCAACGACCCGGTGGCCGGGGTGGAGGCGGTGGAGATGAGCGATTCCGACCGGGCCCTCGTTCTGGAGGGCAACGCCTCGCGGTTCCTCCGCCCTCTCGGGGCCACATCCTGATGCGCACCGGGCGGATCGGGGATATCGAGGTGTCCGTCATCGGGCTGGGGTGCAACAACTTCGGCCGTGCCCTCGACAAGGAAGGGAGCGTCCGGGTGGTCGAGGCTGCCCTCGACCACGGCGTCACCTTCTTCGACACCGCCAGCAACTACGGGGAGGGGCGGTCAGAGTCGTTTCTGGGCAACGCTCTGGGAAGCAGACGCGACCAGGTAGTCATCGCCACCAAGGTCGGGGTCCCGATCCCGGGGTGGGAGGGAAGCGGCGGGGCCGCCCCCGACTACGTCAGGAAGGTGCTCGAGCGGAGTCTCACCGGGATCGGGACGGATTACGTCGACATCTACATGATCCACTTCCCCGACCCGAAGACGCCGGTCGAGGACACCCTGGGAGTACTGGACGAGATGGTCGCGGAGGGAAAGGTGCGGGCGGTCGGATGCTCCAATTTCGACCCCATCCAGCTCAGTGCGGCGCTGGCCGTGTCCGAGAGCCGCGGATGGCCGTCCTTCGTTTGCGACCAGGTGCAGTATTCGATGGTGCACCGAGAGCCGGAGCACAACGGTCTCGCCGGGCTCTGTCTGGAGCAGGGCGTGGCGCTGCTCCCCTACTACCCGCTAGCAAGCGGGCTCCTCACCGGCAAGACCCGGCGCGGGGCGGAGCCCCGGGGCCGGCTGAAGATGGACCGCTACCAGGAGTTCCTCACCGATGAGAACTTCGACCTGGTCGAGCGAGTCGAAGCCTATGCCGATCAGCGTCGGCTGTCGCCGGCACAGGTCGCCCTCGGATGGTTGCTCAGTCGGGATGCGGTGCCGGCGGTCACTCCGGGCGCCACGAGTCCGGAGCAGGTGGCGGCCAACGTCGTCGCGGCCGCCTGGGAGCCCACCAGCGAGGACCTGGCTGCCCTCTCGGCCATCCTCGACATCTCCTGATCGGGTGGTGTCGGCCGAACGGGCTGGGATACAGGTTGGTCCAGCACATGGCACATCTCGTGTTCACGGACCCGTGTCAGATCGACAGCCGGGGCCAGCCTCGCATGCTGGCCACGATCAGATCGGGTCTCAGCGCCCTGGCCAGGCATTGCCGATCTCAAGACCGTCCCCCTCGTTGCCCAGACACCGCAGGCTGCCCACCGGGGTGGTGGCCTGGTCTGACCTGGCCACCGCTAGCCTCGGACGTGACTTGGTTTGGGTATTCAAGAGGCTGACCAACGCCAGTATTGACCCGTGGCGATGCGTTTGAGGTCGCGCTAGCTTCTCTCGGCGTGGACAGCCGGCGACTGGCCCTTCGGATATGTCTTGTCGTGGTGTTGTTTGGCGGTGTTGCTGCCTGCTCGGGGGACGACTCGGCTTTCCAGGCTCTGCTCGCCGACCCGATGGCCGAGTATCAGCCTCCAGGCACTGAACTCGTGCGGCGTAGTGAGAGACCTGCGACCGGCTTCCTCGAGCGCGGACGGTCGGCACCTCAGATCCTCTTCGAATACAGAATTCTTGAAAGCGCCAGTCCCGATTGGGTCTTCGACGAGACGATCGCGTTGGCTAGGTCGGTGGGTTGGGAATTCGAACACGATCAACCGCAAACGACAGCCACGAGCAACCAGCGCCTCGAAGGCGCGAAAGATCTAGGCCTGCTTCCCACAGGCAAGTTGGTTCTATCCATGAATGAAAGCGATGACGAATTCGGTGTTCGTCTGACCTATCCGGAGGCGATTCCTTGATGCACGACTCACGGTCCATCGGAGCTTGAGCGGTGAGTATTGTCCCTCAACTGTCGCCTCGCCCTCCAGCTTCAGACCGAGTTCGACGAACGCGGGTGGCCTTTGGGGGATAGCCCTACCCGTCCGTATGTGATGCCGGATCGAGGCTGCCGCTCGGAAGTTCGCCGGGCTAGTCGCCGGTCGTTCCAAAGACAGCGACGAAAGCAACAACCAGAAGCACGCCAACCAGCCAACCTGCCATCCAGAGCGCCGGCCACCAACGGGGTTTCTGCCGATTCCCGAGGAATCCAGCGATGTAACTCGCAGCAGCCGAAAGAGCGATCGCGGCTGGCCAGCTGCTGGAGCCGATGACGATTGAGCTTTGAATCTGCTGGGGGCCGGCCACCAGGAGAAGAAGAGTCAGAGCTGACCCAAAGACGGAACCAAGAACAGCACGCGTCATCGTTCGACTCTGAACTTCAGCAGAGTTCACGTTGCTGAGAGACTACTTAGCGGGTCTGCTCGGACCTAGGCCCATCACACCTAACAGCGCATAACGCGCGGCGGGTACGCCGGAACCGAGCGACTTCACCCGCGCGCTATCCGGCCATTCTGCGCTTCCCGCCCCCGGGCTGACAGGGTTGTCGACACCGGGACGTACGCCCACCGTTCCCCTGCCGATCGATTGTTCCTGCTCACAGCAGCCACTAGGGAGAATGTAGACCGGTGCGGGTAAGGGAGTGAAGTGGGGAATGGGGAGGACTCCTATTCCTGGATAGGCGTAGAAGTCGCGGACAAATCGGAGATCTGACTCGGTCTGGGCACTGGATAATCGACCCTCGACTTCTCTCTGGTCGTCTCGGTCCACCACGAACCACCAATCCGTCGAGTCCGTCTTACCGAGGCCGACGGGAGGGTCAAAGAAGTCTCCTATCCGCTTCCAGATACCACGACGCCGCCAATGCGGCAGCCGATTGGTCTCCGACCGCACATGACCTCGAGGCACTTACGGCCATCATCGGCGCGACGGCTGCACCCTCCGCGTAATCGGGCCCACCAGGTCCGGATTCGACCCCTGAGCGTCCCGATCAGGGAGGGTGGCCGGGAGGTCAGCCCCCGTAGGTATTCACCCAGTACATGGCGCAGCGACGGTCTTCGGAGCAGATGCGGACCACGAGTGGCTCTGAGACCTCGGGAACCTGGACCTGCCAGGTGTTGGCTCCTTCGACGGGAGCCGGGTCGAGCAGCACCTGCTGATTGCCGAAGCGGACGTCGACGTCCGTATCCGGCTCCAAGGTGACCTGGATCCGCAGCTGCCGATTCGAGTCCGGGATGACCGACGGTGGTGGGTCCATGGAGTCCGAGTGGAAGGCGTCGCAGGTCCAGGCGATGTGCGGCACCTCCACGGTCTCGGCCCCGGTGACCTGGATCTGCTCCGGCGGGTAGGTCCCGAGGGACTGCTCACAGGGCTCGCTGCAGGCGGCGAGCCCGAGGGCGATCAGAGCCAGCGAGGCGGTGACGACGGTGATCCGACGGGAAGACACGGCCGCCCAATCTAGGAAGAATCACGGCAGACTCACATCGTCGAGAAGCGGGCACACGGGGATGACCCGGCGAAGCAACCAGACGGAGGTGAGGGCCCACGAGCCCGCAGCCGGGCTCGTGGGCAAGGGGGGTTAACGAGTTGCCAGGTACTCGTCGATGAGTGCAGTCAGCTCGGGGACCAGGTCCGGGTTCCTCGGCGGGAAGGTGAGCGTCCGCGACAGGTCAACCCCGCTGATCGATCCTGGTGTGCCCGGCTCCACCAGCCGTCGGTACTCATCCGGGCGGGTCTCCTCCAGCCAAGTCTTGAATTGGTTGAGACCCACGATGTCCAAGGGCTGTGGGCCCAGCTCCTCGGTGACCGCCAGCTCGGATGAGAGGAGCGCTATCTGGCCGGATTCGTCGAACACCATCGTTAGCGTCTCGATCCCCCCCATCCGCAGAGCCACCAGGGAGAATGCGACCTCACAGCTAACAATCCGTTCGCTCTGCGTCCGGCAGCTCCTGGGGTCGACTCGCCGGTCGAGGGCCGCCCCCCACCGGAAGTCGGCCTCGAAGCCCTCGGCATCGGTCACCGGGATCGGCTGGCCGCCTTCCACTCCCTGGTGGTAGGGCCGATGAATGCCGGTGTGGAACCCGGCAGCACCATCGGCGCCGAAGGGCGATCTGAAGGCGTCGAAATCCTCGTCGTTGATGGCTTGGACGATGTCGGCCATCGTTTCCGCCTGAGAGGCGGGCAGACCCTCCAGTGCCGGGTCCCTCGGCACGACACCGGAAAACCCGAACACGAACACCGGAACCGCGACCAGGGCCGCAAGTGCGAACCCGGCGGCAAAACCCAGCCATGGAGCCAGTCGACGTCGCCGTGCCGGTGCCTGCTCCTCCGTCTCGCTTCTCTTGGTAGAGATGTCTTGAACCATTTCGGTCCTTTCCATTACCTGGAGGAGGAGCGACTCGACGTGATCCGGCCCCATGTCCCTGGCCCCTTTGGGGATCGGGTTGGCAGCCTGGAGCGCCGACAAGACCGAGTCGGCACGATCAGGATCGATCCGCTTGGTCAATGCCCTCCTCCTCTTTCTCCGGCACGTCGGATGGAATCTCGTCGAGCCCCGCTGTCGAGGGACTCGAGGGCGTCGCTCATGCGAGCGATGGCGCGGTGCAGCCGCATGTCCACCGCGGCCACGGAGATCCCCAGCAATCGAGCGATCTCGTGGCGGGATAGCTCCTCCCAGGCGCGAAGGCGCAAGAGCTCCTGGTCGCTCTCCCTCAGAGTGAGCAGGGCGGTCACAACGTCTTCATGCTCCGACCTGGTCACCGTGGTCTCGGCCGGCTCGGGATCGCCCGGATCACCGTTGCCCGCCAGACGCATGCCGAGACGGAGGCGGCGGCGCGAGCTTCTCGTCTGGTTACGGACCA
>JBOGEU010000491.1:0-1281 GCA_050741995.1 Acidimicrobiia bacterium
CAGATCCGCCAGTGCCTGTTTGTGAACATGGCCGAAGTCCGCCCGCCGGCCATTTGGATAGGCAAAGGCGACAACATCGCGTCCCAGCTCCTCTTTCATCCGCTGCAGCCCCTCGGCGATGTCCCGACGGGCATCAGCCGGTGACATTCGGCTGAGGATCGGATGGGATCTGGTGTGACCGCCCAGGGTCATTCCGCTGTCTCCCATCTCCCTTGCATGATCCCAGCTCATCGCCACTGAAGGTCGGGTCGCCGGCGCCACCTCTACGGATCTGGCCAGGGCGTCGAGCGCTTCGAGACGAGCCTCATTGGGCAGGTCCTTGGCTGCCGAGACCCAGCGCCGGGCCAGGGTGGTCCGTTCGTCGGCCCCGGGCAGGGCCGTTGGCCCCCACATGGGGAGGTCTGCTTCCGTGCCGGTCGCCTCTGAGATCAGCGCCGTTGCCAGATCCCACCACAACAACTCCCCGGTGTCCATGTGACCGGTGGCGACGAAGAACGCCGCCGGAACGCCCCTTCTTCGCAGGATGGGGAACACGGTGTCGTAGTTGTCCCGGTAACCATCGTCGAATGTCAGGAGCAGGGCCTGGGATGGAAGCGGGGTCCCTCCCTGCAGCCAGGCCACTACGTCTTCGATCGCGACGAACCGGTACCCGTCTCCCATCATGTCCAGGTGCTGTTCGAACATGGCTGGACTGGCGCTCACCACGTCGGGGAACAACCCCGGCTCCACCGACTCGAGGACGCGGTGGTAGCAGACAACCGTGAGCGAACGTCGTCGCAGGGCCTGTCCAACAGGTGAGGCGACGCCGCCGAGGGCCCTTCTGATGCGCGTCTTGGCCGATGAGGAGATGCTGGAACGCCTCGTCCCACCCCTCCAGGTGTCCACGTCCAAGCCGACACTAAACCATACTTCCTGCCCATTCGGGTCGGTGAAGCCGGGGATACGCTGTAGCGGTGCTCGTTCCTCGTGCAGAGCCCAGCGCCCTCCTCGCCGATTGGCGCCATCTCGGCGTTATTCCGAGAAGCGGCCGGGCGCTGGTGATCGGTGGCCAATACCCGGATCTGCGATCAGTGTTCGAAGTGACGGCGGTCCCAAGCTGGGATGAGATCCCGGAGTCGTCCGGATCGTTTCAGCTGATCATCCTCTGCAGGCGCCTCGAGCCCCGGGACTCGATCGAGTCCATAGAGCGCATCTTGGACCCCTCCCAGGGGGTGATGGTCATATGTGCGCCTCCGAAAAGAGCCGGGACCTGGCTCCACAAGCCGTTCGTCCTTCAGGCCC
>JBOGEU010000492.1:0-5008 GCA_050741995.1 Acidimicrobiia bacterium
GGTAGGTCTCGGGGGCTCGGTAGAATTCGCCGTCGACGAGCTCCCGTAGCTCAGGGGATAGAGCACCGGCCTCCGGAGCCGGGTGCGCAGGTTCGAATCCTGCCGGGAGCGCCAGTGCCGGGAGCGCCAGCCACGACACTCTTGTCACGGTTGTCCCATAGACTTGCCCACATGCCACGAGCCATCTGGAAAGGCGCCATCAACTTCGGGCTGGTAACCATCCCGGTGGGCCTGTACACGGCCACCGACAACAAGACGCCCAAGTTCAAGCAGCTGCGCAAGACCGATCACTCCCCCATCCGCTACAGGCGCGTCGCCGAGGCCGACGGCAAAGAGGTCGAGTGGGACGACATCGTCAAGGGATACGAGTTCGAGAAGGACCGGTACGTCGTGTTCACCGACGAGGAGCTCGAGTCGGCGCACGCCGACGGGAACAAGCTGGTCGACGTGGTCCAGTTCGTCGACGAGTCCGAGATCGACCCGATGTTCTACAAGTCGTCGTATTACCTCGCCCCCGAGAAGACCGGGGTCAAGGCCTACAAGATCCTCGAGCAGGCGCTGGAGGACAAGGGACGGGTGGCGATCGCCAAGGTGTCGATCCGCGAGAAGCAGCAGCTCGCCACATTGCGGGCAAAGGACGGTGTCATCGTCATGGAGACGATGTACTGGCCCGACGAGCTCCGGGAGGCCGAGTTCGAGGAGCTCGATTCCAAGGTCGAGATCAGACCCGAGGAAGTCGATATGGCCGCCTCGCTCATCGACAACCTGACCAAGCCTTTCGATGCCGATGCCTATGTCGACCAGACCCGGGAGACAATCGAAGAGCTGGCCGCCAAGAAGGTGGCCGGCGAGGAGATCGTCGCCGCTGCCACCTCGCCGGAGCCGACGAAGGTCGTCGACCTGCTCGACGCCCTCAAGGCATCGGTGGAGGCGACCAAGGGCAAGGAAGCCAAGACCGCCAAGGCCGGCTAGCCCGGCCCTTCCTCATCCCAGGTCACATCGGCCGGATCGGCCATCTCGACACCCTTGTAGACGGGTGCCCTGAGATGGAGGTCGTGAGTCCACTCTTTGTACTCCACGTCGATGACGATGGCCGGCTCCACCCAAACCGGCTTCACCGGCTTGGGCAATATGACGTTGTTGTAGAAGGGGCTCGAAACCCGCTCCATCTGACGAAGGGCAGGGGCGAACGCCGCCAGTGCCTCTTCGCCGAAACCGGACCCGACTGCGGCGATCCACCGCAGGCCCTGGGCGTCGTGGACCCCGACCAGGACAGACCCGAAGGTCGAGGCTCTCCCGCCTTCCCCGGGGAGATAGCCGCCGACAACGGCACGAAGCCGGCGCCTGACCGCAACCTTCCGCCAGTCGGCCGACCGCCTCCCCGGCAAATACGGCGATCCTGATCGTTTGCCGACGATTCCCTCGAGACCCTGGCCCTTGGCCGCCTCGAACAGGCTCACCCCGTGCTCCCGGATGGGCTCCGGAACGACGATCGGTGAGCGAAGGTCGAGCCCGGCCAGGCGCTGGACGCGCTCCTCATAGGGCCTGTCGATCAGGCTCTCCCTGTCGTGCAACAGGTCGAATGCAACGAAGTTCACCCCTACTTCGGCTCCGGTCCCCCGTCCGCCGAACCCCGTTCTTCGCTGCAAATTCGAGAAGGAGGGCCGCCCCATGTCGTCGAATGCGACCACCTCGCCGTCCAAGGCCACTCCATCGGGGATGGGAAGGGCGGAGAGCTCGGGGAACGGCCCGGTGAGGTCCAGGCCGCGTCGGGATCGGGCGTGGATCATCCCGCCATCGGCGGAGACGATCGCCCGGTAGCCGTCCCATTTGATCTCGAACCACCAGGTCGAGTCGTCGAATGCATCGTTCCAGCGTGTGGCCAGCATCGGCTGATAGCCGGGAACGCTCAACTGGCCGAGAGCTCCTCGCCGGCCAGGCGATTGACCATGCCACCGTCGAGGTCCTTGCCATGACTTCTCATCAGATGGCCAGTCACCTGTCCTGCGGCTCTCTCGTCACCTGACAGGCCCAATTCGGCGATGGCAGCCCGGACCAAGGCTCGGGTCGCCTCTTCGTCGAGCTTTCGAGGAAGCCAGCGGGAGAGGTATTCGACCTCGAACCCGAGCTTGGCAGCCATGGCCTCGCCACGCTCACCCAGGTCGCGGTACTCCTGACGTGACTTCTCCATCTTCTTCACATAGGACCCGATCACCTCGCGGTAGAGGTCATCGTCGACCTCACCGGTGAACCCGGGCTGACTGCGAGCCACGGCGACCTCGGTGTCGATCTGACGGATCACGTCGCGTCTGGGGCCATCCTTGGCCCTCATCGCCTCTCTCAGCTCTTGGGCAAGCTCATCTTTGATGCTCATGGGGATCTCCCGACGACGGTGCGGACCAGGCCCGGGTCGTCGGTAATCATGCCCGACACGCCGAGGCTGGCCAACTCATCGATGCGATCCACCTCGTTCACAACCCACGGAAACACCTGCAACCCGAGCTCGATGGCCCGGGCCAGGCCGAGCACCGGCAATCGGATCGATGGGATGAGGGCCTGATGCCCGACGTCCAGGCACTCTTCGATGGCCTGGTTCATATCGCCCGGGTCGGTCACGAGCACCCCTGTCGCCACCTCCGGGAAAGACCGGCGAACGGCGGCAAGCAAATTCCAATTGAATGAGGTAACCATGTCGCCCGGTCCGACCCGCGCCGCCGTCTCCAAGGCGAGTCGGTGATCGGGCTCGAACCCAGGCTCGTGGGGCAGGTTCTTGATCTCGAGCTGGAAGGAGGTGCTCGGCAACGAGGCCATGGCCTCGTCGAGCAGCGCCGGGTGATTGCCCCCGCCGAGGTCGAGCTCGGCGAGCACCGACCACGCCTGCTGGGCAACAACGAGCCCGCCGATGATTGGGTCGTGAGAAAGCACCAGTTTCCCGTCGGCCGAGCGTCTGACGTCGACTTCGACACCCTCGGCAACCGCGGACGCCGCCAGGAGGCCGGCCAAGGCGTTGTCGGGGAATCTGGCCGGCCAACCGTGGTGGCCGACGACTTGCAGCGCCTCGTGCGATATTTTCATTTCAAGAAATCCGTTTACAGAGGGGGCACATGACGGTATCGTTCAGCCCGGAAATCCACAGTTCCCCCGCGTTTTGTGTGGGGTGCGCTTGTGAAAAAGATCACAAAGTGAGGCACTCTTGCTTACCACAATCACAACAGACTGGAGGGATCTGGCAGAATGCCGAGATTCCGAGCCCACTCTGTTCTTCCCGGTGGGCACCACCGGCCCGGCCATCGATCAGATCGATGCTGCAATCGCGATCTGTTCGACCTGCCCTGTCCAGGAGAGTTGTCTCCAGTACGCGTTAGAGACCAACCAGGAGTCCGGGGTCTGGGGCGGTTACGCAGAGGATGACCGGCGCCGCCTGCGCAAGCGCTGGTTGGCGGAGCGTCGGCGCCGCTCCCTCTAGGCAGAAGCGGCAAAGCCAACCGAGGGCCCGCCATCGGCGCCCTCGATCTCGACGAATGCCACGGAAACGGTGGGCACGCCCACGGTGCGGCCTTTGGTGTCGGTGAACCATGCGAGTCCCCGGTTGGCGACCGCTTTCTCGATCTCCTTCTGGAAGCCCTCGAGGTCGTCGATCTCTATCTCGACGACCTTGCTGGTATCGGCGATTCCGATACGAACTTTCATTCCGACTCCTGACTCACCTGTCCGGCCATCGTAACCCTCTTCCCGCAGGTCGATTCATGCCGTTGCTTGGCGATCATGGCGTGGGGGAGACGTCTCTCGATCTCGACGGTGCTGCTATTGGTGAGCTCGGTAGCCATGGCCGAGCCGGCGGGGACGAACGGCTTTGTGCCGGTCGCCGTGGGAGAGGGGGCACCGTTCGAGAGCTCGGTCCTGGTCGCCGACGGGGACCATCTGTGGAAGATCAGCCAGAACCGAATCGAGCAGGTGATGGGGCGGGTTGCGGAGCCCGATGAGGTGGCCTCCTACTGGCGACTTGTGATCGAGGTCAACCGGGACCAGCTGATCTCGGGCGATCCCGACCTCATATATCCGGGCGAGGTGATCTCGCTGCCGGCCACCGGTTAGCGGTCGGCGACGAACTTTGCGACAACACCCTCATGGGTGACGGCGTAGAGCTCACCATCGCCACCCAGGCCGAAACTGTTGATCTGGCCGATGGTCCCCAGATCGGCCGACCAGTCCCGCTCCTCCGAGAGCTGGCCGTTGACGAACTTGAACGACTTGATCCACTGGGAGCACCAGTCGCTGTAGAAGTAGGTGCCGTGGAGCTCGGGGATCTCATTGCCCCGATAGACATAACCCCCGGTGATCGAGCACCCTTCTTCATGGCTGTAGGTGAGAACCGGCGACGTGTAATTGGAGAGGTCGCAGTCTTGGACGTGGAAGCAGCGGGTGCCCTCCACGTCCGACCAGCCCAGGTTGAATCCTCCCTCGTCGATTGGCAGCACATCGATCTCCTCCTGATCGGCGTGGCCGACGTCGGCGACGTAGATCAGGCGGTCGACTGCATCGATCGAGAACCGCCACGGGTTCCTCAGTCCGAAGGCCCACACCTCCTGCGCCCCTCCGCCGTCGACGAACGGGTTCTCGGGGGGGATGCCGTAGGGGTCGCCGGAGTCGACATCGATACGCGACACTGTGCCGAATAGGGTGCCCGGGTCCTGCCCCTGGTCCCTCGAGTCTGCGCCGTCACCCATCGAGAACCACAGGTACCCGTCGGGGCCGAAGTTGAGCTGGCCCGCGTAGTGGCGGATGTCGGTGGCGTCCTCGGGCTGCTCCAACTCGATCAGGACACGCTCTGTGTCGGCGACCGCGATGTTCGGGTCCGACACCGACACCTGGAACTCGGATAACTGCCGACGACCGCCCTTGTCGGTGTAGTAGACGAAGAAGCGACCGTTGTCGGCGTATTCGGGATGGAAGGTGAGCCCGAGCAGGCCCTGTTCGATGCCGTTGGCCAGCACGCGGTCGGTCAGGT
>JBOGEU010000493.1:0-4295 GCA_050741995.1 Acidimicrobiia bacterium
CCCCTACATCGCCCATCGGACGGGGTAGTTACTCCTCCTCGCCCTCGTCAACCCGGGAGAGAACGACAAAACGACGAGGTGGCTCACCCTCCGAGTAGGAGCTGACCCCACCGTGCTCGGCAGCCACGTCGTGAATGACCTTGCGATCGGCGGGGCTCATCGGCTCCAGCATGATCTCGCCACCTTCCTCGAGCAATTGATCGATGAGACGCTCGGCGTAGATGGTCAAGGCCTGTCTCCTCCGCTCGGCGTAACCTGCGATGTCGAGCCGCAACCGGGCGGTGTCCTGGGCGTAACGCTGCATGACGGTTCGGGTCAGCTCGTGGATCGCCGAGCGAACCGAGCCCCTCACTCCGACCAGTGCCTCGGTTTGCTCGCCACTGACGTCGGCAACGATCACGTCGTCGTCGATCGTGGTGCTCACCGTTCCCTCCAGGCCGAATGCGTCTACCAGGCCTTCGAGGAACTCGCCGGCAATGCGAGCCTGGTCTTCGATCGTCAACTCGGGACGATCGTCGATCTTTGGCTCCCTTTTCTCTTCCTGTCGGCTCATCTCGCGACCCTTGTCTCTGGCCTGATCCCTTTGAACACGTTGCTTTCCGCCACCATTCTTACCCGAAGCCTGACCTCTTTGCTTGGAACCATTGCCAGAACCTGATCCTTGACCGCTCTTCCTTCGCTCATTCCGACGACGACGGCTCCGCTGACGCTTGACCCGTACCACCGCGTCCTGCCCGCCAAATCCGAGAAAGCCCTTCTCCGGCTCCTGGATGACCTCGACCGCGAGTTGGTCGCGATCATCGATCCCCAACTCCTGCATGGCGGCCTCGATAGCGAGGTCCACCGTCTTGGCTCTTACCTCGATCTCCACGTAACTCACGTCACCTCCTCCTGCGCCGACGGCGTTTGCTGGCGGCACTTGCTTGCGGTTTCTTGACCGGGTCGCCGCCCTCGGAGCTCTCGAGTTGCTTTGGTTCCGAGTTGTCCTTCGCCACAGGACTTGGACGCCCATCGATCCTGAATATCAAGGCCTGCTGACCGAGCCGGAAGAGGTTCGATGTGGTCCAGTAGAGGACCAGGCCGGCCGGAAAATTCCAGGAGATGAAGCCGATGAAAAGCGGCATGATCTTCGTGATCGCCTGCTGGGCGCCGGCACCGGGCTGACCCGCCGGCTTCTCCTGGCCATAGGTGGAATGCCACTGCTGGACGAACTGGGTGGCCACCATGAGCACGATCATGATCAGGTAGGGGATTGCGGTGTAAAAGCTGTCGCTCATCGCCTGGGCCGGGCTCTGGCTGAGGTCCATCCCCAAGAACAACTTGTCGATGCCGTCGAGGAGGGCCATGCCCAGCGAGGAGAGTGGGTTGATGGGATGGGCAGCACCCTCGACCAGCACACCGTTGGCGTCGCGTATCAATGGCGTCTGGAGAACACGGAACAGGGCGAACCAAATCGGCATCTGGACCAGAAGCGGGAGGAGGCACCCACCGGGGGTGGCCCCGGCCGACTTCTGGGCCTCCATCAGCCGTTTCTGCATCTCCTGGGGATCGTCTTTGTACTCCTTCTGGATCCGTTTGATCTCGGGTTGGAGAGCGGTGAAGGCACGGGTTGCCCTGGTCTGCTTCAGCGTCAGCGGGAACACCAGGACGTTGATGAAGACGGTCAAGAAAATGATGGCGAAACCGAGGGCGAGGCCCTCGGAGACGACACCATCGAACACGTCGTAGAAGAAGGCGAGAACCGAGCCCAGCGCCTGTTTCAGGATGTCGAAGATTTGGCTCATCGGTTAGTTGGCTCTCCAGTTGTCGGGCACCGGGTCGTAGCCACCCGCTCGAAGCGGATGACATCTGCCGATCCGCTTCAACCCCAGCCAGCCACCGCGAATCACTCCGAATCGGCGGATCGACTCGGCGGCGTAAGAAGAGCATGTCGGCTGGTAGCGGCAATTGGCGCCGAGATTGGGGCTTACCAGTTTTTGGTAAATCCGGATCAGGGCGACCACCCACGACCGGGGACGAAGGATCTCAGGCATTCTCGTCCTCCAGGGCGCGCTCCAGCCACCCCATCAGCCTGCCATGTGGGGCATCTGCAACCTGGCTGGTGCCGATGATCACGTAATCCATCCCTGGTTTGAGTTGCACCGCTCGCAACGAGTGTCGCAGACGGCGTTTGATCCGGTTGCGGGTGACCGCGTTGCCGGTGCTCTTGGAGACGACGAGCCCGACACGTGACACACCCGGCGCACCGGAGCATTTCACCATTACCACGCCGCCGGAGCGACGTCTCGACCCGTCCTTCAGGACCCTTCGAAAATCACGAGGGGAGCGGAGCGTCTCGAGCTCAGGCAGCGAGGCGCTTTCGACCCTTGACACGGCGCGCCTTGAGGATGCCGCGACCGGCACGGGTCTGCATGCGATGACGAAAGCCGTGACGACGCTTGCGTCTTCGAACCTTTGGTTGGTAAGTCCGCTTCATGACCGAGTAAGGGGGTAAGGGGCGAGTCGACACAGGTTACGAAGTCTCGTCAACCTATGTCAAAGTTCACCGCCGGCGATTCACGCCCGATCCGGTCGCCGCCTCCGGGGTCCGCGAAGAATTGACAAAGCTCGCGAAAAGAAACCAATGCCCCGCTGGAGCCGAATCGGTTCCCCATCCGCCGTGGAAGAGACTGGAAAAAGCCTGCGTAGCCTGGACTTTTGCTGTGGAAAGAAGTGGCATCAGTCATCCACAACGTTGATTCTCGCGTTCTTGACGGAGCCGAGACCGACAGTAGATACTCGCCCGCCTGGATCTTGGGAGCGTGACGACTTCCTCAGCCGCCCCACGGCTGGACCGCTCTCGGTGCAAGCTGAAAAAGACGTCCCGGAGGCTGCCCACGGTCTTTCCACAGATGTGGATGGGGCTGTGGACAACCGAGTCGGTGGAGGAGAGGTCTTGGTACAAGGACATGCGGCGCCCCATGAGTGGGGCCAGTTTCAGAGTGTCTTGAAGGCAGGCACATCCAAGAGCAACTGGGACACATGGCTCTCCCGTCTCGAGCCGGATTTCACCGGTGATGCGCCCACGTTGCTAGCCCCGAGTGAGTTTCACCTTCGTTGGGTTCGCGACAAGCACGGCGATCTGATCGACACCGCATATCGCGATGTGTTCGGTGGCGACAACGACCCCACCTTTCGGGTCGTCGAGCACGATCCGGGGGACTCCCTGGGCGCCATCGACGAGAACCTCCGGGAAGAGCCGGTGCCGGTCGTCACCGCCCCTGGAGGGCCTTCCACAAACCTTATCTCCCGCTATCGGTTCGAGAGCTTCGTCGTCGGCCAGTCCAATCGATTTGCCTGGGCTGCGGCGATGGCCGTCGCCGAGCAACCGGGCGCCCACTACAACCCCTTGTTCATCTACGGCGCCGCCGGCCTCGGCAAGACCCACCTCCTGAACGCCGTCGGTCATGAGGCACTCGAGATGTACCCCCATCTCGTGGTGCGTTACATCTCGTCGGAGAACTTCCTCAACGACTTCATCGATTCGATCCGACGCAAACGCCCCGATGACTTCAAGCACCGCTACCGGGGGGTGGACATCCTGCTCCTCGACGACGTCCAGTTCTTCGAAGGCAAGGAGCAGATCCTCGAGGAGTTCTTCCACACCTTCAACTCCCTATACGAGTCGGGCAAGCAAATGGTGATCAGCTCCGATCGGCACCCCCGCAACCTCTCGTCACTGGAGGATCGGCTGCGAAGCCGGTTCGAGTGGGGGCTTCTCACCGACATCCAGCCTCCCGACGTTGAGACCCGGCTGGCGATCCTGCGACGCAACGCAGAGTTCGCCCCGAGACCGGTCCCACTAGAGGTCCTGGAGCACATCGCGGGCCTGGTCTCGGACAACATTCGTGAGCTGGAGGGCGCCCTGACCAGGGTCACCGCCTGGTCGGCCCTCAATCGTCGTGACATCGACCTGGAAACTGCCGAACGCGTGCTTCGTGACATCGTCACCAGCGACGAGCCGACCCCCCTCGCCCCGGACACGATAATGAGGACCACCGCTGCCGCCTACGGCTTCACCGTGGAGGACCTGGTGAGCCCGAGCCGGCGCCAGCCACTGGTGCTTTGCCGCCAGATCTCGATGTATCTGTGCCGGGAGCTGACCGATCTCTCCCTGCCCAAGATCGGCCAGGCTTTTCAGCGTGACCACACCACGGTGCTGCACTCCGTTGACAAGGTGAGACGGATCCTGCGTTCCGATCGAGCCGTGTTCGACCGGGTCGCCCAACTCACACAGGACCTGAGGAAAGGTGGGG
>JBOGEU010000494.1:0-1403 GCA_050741995.1 Acidimicrobiia bacterium
TGCGGCGTTGTTGCACGAGCACGGCGCAACCGTCGAGATCGCGGCGCGGGCGAGCTCGATCGTGTGGCACCCGCCCCCCCATCCGCTGGATCGTCCGCTTTGGAAACGGCTTCGCCGCCCTGTCGGCGGGCTGTGCACGGGCATGGGCTGCTGGCTGTACGAGCACGGGCCGCGGGCTTTTCACCTGCTTCCAGAGGAGCGGCGTGTTCGGCTGGCTACGACGACATTCGGTCCAGCGGGCGCAGGGTGGTTGCGCGACCGCATCGAAGGCAGGGTCCCGATCCGTTTCGATCACCATTTGCGCTCGGCGCGGCCGCGCGGTGACGAGGTCGAGCTCGAATTCGACGGCCTGAGCGGACGCACGACCCTTCGCTCCGAACACGTCATCTCAGCGACCGGCTATCGCGTCGACCTCGGCCAGTTGCGATTCATCGATGCCACGCTCTCCGGCGCCATCCGGACCGTCGCCGACTACCCAGTGCTCGATGCGCACTTTCAGTCGACGGTCCCGGGGCTGTACTTCGTGGGTGCCGCATCTGGTGCCGCATTCGGCCCCTTGGTCAGGTTCGTGCTCGGCGCCCGATTCACCGCCCGCATCCTCGAGCGCCAACTCCTGCGCGGGGTCGCTCATGAGATGCACAGCGGAGTCACGTCGGGCCGTTAGGCCCCCTCTACGGACATAGGGGTGATGAGGAATTCTTGGAGAAGGCGGCTCTTCCCCATCCCGACTTCGGCGGCCATCCCCACCATCCGCCTCTAGCGTGCAGAAGCGGTCTCCCAGGCGGCGGCCAGCCTGACCTCGACCGCGGCGGCGCAAGGTGCGTGGATGGCTACAGGGCGGCCTCGGCAACGAGTTGGGTGTAGGTGCAGTCCTCGGGGTCCTTGTCCTCGCGAAAGCCCTGGAACGAAGGTGCTCTCAAACGGCCCGCCGACGTGAGCTGACGGTGCTCGACTCTGGCCACCAGCGACGGCGTGACCCAGTGCGCCCGGCGCAGCTCGGAACGGGATCGCAACACCTCAGGGGGAAACGGCGCCCCGGTCTCATCGAGTGCACGCAGTCGGTCGACTGTTTCCTCTAGGGACCGGCGATCGAACCCGGTGCCGACATTGCCCACGTACCGGAGCCGGTCTTCGTCAAAGACGGCCATCACCAGCGAGCCCAGGCTTCCCGCCCGTCGCCCTTCACCCTCAGTCCATCCCACGATCACGACATCGGCGTCGAAGGTGAGCTTCACCTTGAGCCAATCACGGGAGCGAGCCCCGGGTTGGTACGTCGAGGTGAGTCGCTTGGCCATGATCCCCTCCAGTCCTTGCTCGCCGGCGGCCCGGAACAGCGCCTCCCCGTCCCCGACGGTCATCGGGGAGACCTGGATGAAGTCGGCGGGGACGATCGCCTCCTCGAG
>JBOGEU010000495.1:0-1871 GCA_050741995.1 Acidimicrobiia bacterium
GAAGAGCCTGACGGCGAGGATTGTGGCGAGTATCCCCCACAACGCCAGGTACCCGAGCTCGGGCCAATGGAACTGGGCGCCGGTCAGAGTCGGGTCGAAGGCGTCGCGGAAGGCGCCGGCGAAATGCTTCAGGGGGAAGATGTTGCCGGTGACCTCCATCCACGTCGGAGGGTCGGCAACCGGGAAGAAGATGTCGGAGATGAACGCGACGGGGAGCAGCGTGGCGTTGGTGATCGCCGGGGCCGCGTCGCCGTTGGGCGAGATCGCGGCTACCAGCATGCCCAGAGCGGCGAAACAGCCCACCCCGACGATGAAGGTGAGCAGTGCCGCGGGAAGGGTTCGGGGAAAGAGCTGCACGCCGTAGAACACGATCCCAACCGTCATCATCATGACGATGGCGATGAATGCCAGCCAGACGGACGAAAGCACTCGGCCTGCGATATAGACCCGGGGCGGGATCGGGGTACCCCGAACCCGCTTCAGGATTCCGTTGTCCCGGGCGATGGCCGTGCCGATGGCGAGGCCGGTATAGGACGCCGACACCGCGGCGAACACGGCCAACCCGGGGGCGAAGAATTGGGCGGTTGTGACTCCCAGCCCCTCGATGAGATCGTTGCCGAAGATGGCGGTGAACAACACGAGCAACATCAGGGGAAACACCATCGTGAAGAAGGCAGCGATCGGCGTACGCCAGAAGATCTTGTTCTGATAGCGAAACTGTTGCCAGATGAGCTGTCCGATGCCGGGCCTGGTGGCGGTCTCAGTTGTCATGTGTCAACTCCAGGTAGACGTCCTCGAGTGAGGGGCGGTCGATGGCGAGCCCGTCCAGCTCGACTCCCCGATCGACGGCCCATGAGGTCAGATCGCGCAGAGTCATCGTGGGCGACTCGGCCTCGATCTCGATCAGCGACCCGAGGGCCCTGGTCACCTGGACCGGCAGGTCCGCCGGATCCGTGCCTTCGGGAATGGTGAACCGGACCACGGCGGCACTCCCGTCGCTTCCCCCCAGGGTCTCCGGCGTCCCCTCGGCCACGATGTGGCCGTGGTCGATGATGGCGATCCGGTCGGCGAGCCGCCGGGCCTCATCCATGTAGTGGGTGGTGAGCAGGATCGTCTTTCCCAGGGCGGTGAGGTTCTCCAGGATGGCCCAGGCCTGGCGCCGGGCGGAAGGGTCGAAGCCGGTGGTCGGCTCGTCGAGGAAGATCAGGTCCGGGTCCCCGGCCAGGCCCAGAGCGAGTTCCAGCCGACGCTGCTGGCCGCCGGAGAGGGTCTTGATGCGGGCGTCGGCCTTCTCCTCGAGACCCACCATCTCGACCAGGTCGTCGACCGGGAGCCGTCTCGGGTACATGCCTCCGTACAGGGTGAGCGCCTCCCTGACGCTGAGCTCGCGCTCCACCGCCCCATCCTGGAGGACGATGCCGATTCGCTCCCGGTACTCCCGCCCACCGAGGGCCGGGTCGAAGCCGAGGACCGAGATATCCCCCTCGTCTGCGGCCCGGTGACCCTCGAGGATCTCGACTGTGGTCGTTTTCCCGGCCCCATTCGGCCCGAGCAGGGCGAACACCTCACCGGTCCCCACGGCCAGATCCACTCCGTCCACGGCCAACAGGTCGCCGTAGCTCTTTACCAGGCCCTTCACCTCGATCGCCGCCATGACACGATGCTAGAACGCCGAGCTCGGTTCGGTTTTGAGGTGTTCCTCTGGCAGCATTGCCCGATCGCACCAACGACAAACGACATCGGACCGGTGGTGGTCGGCATCGATGGCTCGGACGCCAGCCTGCTCGCCCTCCGCCACGCTGCCCGTGAAGCCGGGTGGCGAGGGGTGGAGCTGCATGTGGTCCACGCCCTCGACGTGACGCCTGCGGTGC
>JBOGEU010000496.1:0-1428 GCA_050741995.1 Acidimicrobiia bacterium
GTTCGAGGACGAGACCTGGGACGACCTGCCCGAAGAGGGCCAGGTTGCGGGATGGCACGACTTCCGCGACAGCGATTCGGTCAGAGCCGGTCTGGTGAGCACGGGATTCGCCGGGAACGGCCTCCAGGTGAGGATTCCGCAAGGGACCTTCCGCGGCTTCGGGCCGTTCGACCGCTTCGAGACCACCGTCGACGAGGCCTGGTACCGCTATCACATCCGCCTCCTCAGTTGGAACTCCGCCGACGAGGGCAAGCTGCCTGGACTCTCTGGGCTCTATACGTCATCAGGGAGAGGGTGCATCCCCTCCATCCCCGGACGTCCCGGTTGGTCGGCACGAGGGATGTTCGGCGTCGCCGGGTCTCAAGGCGCCCCACCGGGGAACGTCCCGATCGGCTTCTACGTCTATCACGTCGACCAGCCCGGGGACTGTGGCGAGGAGCTGTTCTGGCCGGGGGCCAGTCTCGAGCCGGGGCGATGGCAGTGCATCGAAGGCCACGTCAAGCTGAACACACCCGGCTCCAACAACGGCTTGGTCGAGGGCTGGCTCGACGGCAAGCAGCGCTTCTCGAGGACCGGACTCGCCTTTCGCAGGGCCGACGAGGGCCATGTCGGGATCAGGGACTTGTGGCACAACGTCTACTTCGGGGGCAACTGGCCCACCCCGAACCAGCTGAGCTTGGTGATCGACCAGGCCGCGGTCTCGACCGAGGGCCGGGTCGGCTGTCTCGATCCCTTCACCGACGACAACTCCAGCCTTCACATCAAGGCGCTCACCGAGCTCCACGCCCGCGGGCTGCTCTTCGGTTGCGGGTACCGGATCGTGTGCCCCCTGGACCGCATCACACGTGGTGAGGTAGCCGCCATGTTCGGCCGGGTGCTCGGGCTCCAGCCGGCGAGCAGGGATCACTTCAGCGATGACCAGGGCCATCTCTTCGAGAACGCCGCCAACAAGCTGGCGGAGGCGGGGATCACCGTGGGGTGTTCCCCCGGCGCCTACTGCCCGGATCGGGACTTGACCCGGGCCGAGTTCGCGACGATGGCGGTGAGGGCGATGCACCTCCAGGCTGCGAGCGGAGATGCCTTCGGGGACGACGACGGGCACTGGGGCGAGTCGGCGATCGACACCTTTGCCGATGCCGGCCTCACCGAGGGCTGCGGTTCGAACCGGTTCTGCCCAGATCGAACCCTCACCCGCGAAGAGGCGGCCAGCTTCTTCCTCCGCGTCGCCGACCGTCTCGAGCCGTTGGGTCTGTCGTCTGTGGAGCCGCCGCCGGACTGGCCGCCGCCCGGCGACCCGCCCCCGATCCCACCCGAAGAGCAGGATTAGGGCTGGGCTGCCGCCGGGCGGGCAAACCCCCCCGCGACCTCGCTTTCGCTCGGCCGGTCCCCCTTCGGAAGGGGGGTCAAGTATACAGCAGGGTGCGGCGC
>JBOGEU010000497.1:0-3324 GCA_050741995.1 Acidimicrobiia bacterium
GCTCAACCTCTGCAGACGTCAAGGCCAAATCATCCTCACACCCTTATAAACCATCCATCCACCGGGATTGGGCGACACGACTCCAACGATCCGGGTAGCAAGAAGGTTGCGAGCGGACCGGAAGCCAGAATCGAGGTAGCGCATATCACGCGCCCGCCTTGACGAAATCATCGCGAATTGACCGCTGTAGATCCGCAATCGGCGCTAGCTGCGGACCTCATCGCGTTAGAAGGCCTCACGCGACCGCGAGCTCGAGAGCAAAACGCATCCGGTTACCTCTTCGACGCGGCGCTTCTCCTCGTCATCTGACCTGGCAGGCAGGACTGGACGCCAGGACAGTTGGACCAGAACCGGGCGACGAGGTGTCGATCCCGGACGGTCTCACACCCCCGACATCGATGAAGTCCATGTGCCCTCGAACGCACCCATGGGTGTCGGCACCAGGTTCACCGCCGTGGTCAAATTCATGGGCGGCAATACCTACACCGTCGACGTCACCGACTTCCAGCCCCCTGGACGGATCGAACTCACAACCATCGATGGCCCAATGAGGCCGGTCGCGACTTACCTGATGGAGCCGACTGACGGCGCTACCCGATTCACACGCCACGTAGACATCCCACTCCAGGGGATCCTCCGCATCATGAAGCCCGTCATGCAGGGCATGAGCAAGAGGCGACAAATCCCGTTCGTCCAGAACCTTAAAACGCTTCTCGACCAATAACTGGGATGTTGGGCGACCCTGATGGGTTCGACGAGGGGGGATCTTCATCGTGCCCAGACCTCGCCCGGTGGGTTTGGTTGGCCGACCGGTTCAGCCATTCTGGCTTCGGCAGGCGTGGAGGATCTTCTCGGTGATGTTGGCGAGTTGACGGATCTCGGTTTGGGTGAGGTGTGAGAAGAGCCTTTGCTCGAGACCGGTGAGATGGGTGTCTTGGGCGCGCTTGAACTTTTCGATCCCTTGGGGGGTGATTGACACGGTGACTTCCCGCTTGTCGGTTTCGGCGGGTGAGCGTTGCACCAACCTGCGGGCTTCGAGCTGGTCGACTAGACGGGATACCCGGCTCTGGCTGAGGGGCGTCTGTTGGGTGAGCTGACTCATCCCCAGGCTGCCATCGGGGGCGAAGACCGCCAAGAAGAGAAGCACCTCGAAGCCCCGCAGGCTGATCCCATGGTCGGCCTCGAGCTCGGCGTTGAGCTGGTCAGCCAGCAGGTTGCCGGCCCGTACCAGACCGAGAAAGGCTCCCGCTCGTAGAGGAGACAGGTATTTGAGACCGTCGGGACGATGAACGATCCCGTCCTCCTCGGGTAGGCCGGTCGAGACCTGCTCCACCTTTGATCGGAGAGTGCTGGTCTTGCCCATGGGATCACTCTACCAGAAACTACTTGCATTAGCATACATATACTTGTATGCTTGCGCAAGCATGGTATTTGAAAAAGGAAAGGAGAGTGTCATGAGCACCAGAGCAACCACAGCCAACGGCGCGACGCTCCCGGCTCGCCGGGCCAGGGGTGGAAGACTGCGAGCAGTCGTGGCCGCAGTGCTGGCCGCGGGCGCCGGTTGGACGGTGGTCGAGGTCTTGGGCGGTGTGGATCTGCGAGCCCCCGCCTTTGATGGCAGCGGGGCCGGCCAGGACGTCGGGTTGGTGGCCGTGGTGCTGACCAGCCTGGTGGCCTCGCTGTCCGCATGGGGACTCCTCGCCGTGTTGGAGCGCTATCTGGTCCGGGCCCGCAGGATCTGGACCGTCCTTGTATTGACCGGCTTCGTCATATCTCTCGGGGGTCCCATGTCGGGAACCGGGATCGATGCCACCGACCGTGCCCTGCTGGCCGTGCTCCACTTGATCGTGGCCGCGGTGCTGATCCCTCTCCTCTATCGCACGGCCGCACAACTTGATGAAAGAGGAGGACGCAATGACCGCTAACACGACAGATACATTGGAAGCCCTCCCCTTCGACCTCCTCGTCTGGCGTCCGGTCGACTCCGGTAGTACGGATGGCCCTCGGATGGCAATCCTCTGGGGTGACCCGGCACGAGGAGCCTTCGGTGCGCTGCTCAGGGTTCCCGCCGGCTTCGAATCGCCAATGCACACCCACTCCCGGGACGAGCGTGTCATCCAGCTTCGGGGATCGTCGATCCACTGGAACCGCGGCGAGACCAGGAAGACAGCAGCGGTGATGAAACCCGGCGACTACATGAGGATGCCCGGCGGTGTCGCCCATGTCAGCGCCACACCCGAAGGTGAAGAGTCGCTCGAGTTCATCACCATGAATGGTCCCTTCGACTTCACCATCACCGCGCTCGATTCAGAGGTGAAACAATGAAGACATTCACTCCGGCTCAACTCGCCTACCTGCAGGGCGAGAGACGCCTGGCGAGACTCGCCACCGCCGACCAGAACGGGAAACCGCACGTCACTCCGGTGGGCATGTGGCGATACAACGAGGAGCTGGGCACGGTCGATATCGGCGGCCACAACCTGGCCGCCACCAAGAAGTTCCGCAACGTCCAAGCCAACCCTCAGGCAGCGTTGGTCATCGACGACCTCGCCACCACCGATCCCTGGCATCCCCGCGCCGTCATTGTCGAAGGCCCCGCCACGGCCATCCCCCGGAATGGGGACGACGCCCTGCTGAGGATCGCCCCCGACAAGATCATCTCATGGGGACTTGAGCCATAGCGACAGCAGCACACGAGATAAGAAGTCCGGTTACCTGTTCGACGCGGCGCTTCGGCTCACCGGACCTCCCCGACGACGATGAGGTCCAGCCTCATCGCGAGAGCCACTCACAACTTTCCACATCTCTAACTGTTTACGTCGAAGGCTGTCGGAGCGTCCCCGTCGAGCAAATTGCCAGGACCCTCCTCGCCCAAGCCGACGCCCACCGAGCACTCTCCACCAACCTCGCCTTCGACGCGCGGAAGGACCCGATGCACAGTCGACCAAGGGTCCAATGCGTGAACCAGGTCAGGCCTGGTGCCGATCGGACTCGGCTTCCCCAATCTGGTGAAGTGCCTTCAGCTCGGAGACCGATCGGCGGAAGACCGACACCGACCTGTTGGCCACCACGCTTCGCACCCAGGCAGCGGGGTCATCGAGTTGACCCACACGAGCCCAGGACCGGAAGGCTGCCATCAGGTCAGGCGCGCGTGGGCTCGCCAAATCGCACCTCGGGTAGAGGCCCCGCCCGGGGGTCTGATGGCGTCTCGGGGACGGTTGGTCCTGCCTGGTCCCCGGGTGCTACTACCGCCCTGGTTAGAAAGGAGGGCGTTGCTTTCGGTAAGAGTCCTTTCGGATCACCAACCCGTCGGCGACAGTTATG
>JBOGEU010000498.1:0-2197 GCA_050741995.1 Acidimicrobiia bacterium
GTCTACAAGAGCTTTGGCGGTCTGCGCGCTGTCGATGGCTGCTCGTTCAGTGTCTCCCCAGGGGCGCTCATGGGGTTCATCGGGCCCAATGGCGCCGGGAAGTCGACGCTGTTCAACCTGGTGTCGGGTCTCCATCAGCCCGACTCCGGGTCGGTGCGACTCGATGGTCGTGAGCTGGTGGGGCTGCGGCCCGATCAGGTCGCGGCCATGGGCCTGGGCCGCACATTTCAGACTCCGAGGTCGTTCGGGACCCTGAGCTGCCTGGAGAACATGCTCGCCTCGATCCCTTCTCCGGGGGAGCACCTGGTCTCGGCCCTTCTCGGCAGTTACCGATCCCATGAGACGAAAGCCACAGTCGAAGCCGAAGAGCTGCTCGGCCTGGTGGGGCTCGGTGACCGATCGCATGACCCCGCCGACGAGTTGTCAGGGGGAGAGCTCCGGATGCTGGAGGTGGCGCGTCAACTGATGCGACACCCCAAGATCCTGCTCCTCGACGAGCCCACTGCAGGAGTAACCCCCCGTTTGCAGGCGCGTCTTGCCGAGATGCTGAGGACGCTTCACTCGGAAGGGCTGACGGTGTTGGTCGTTGAGCACAATCTCGGTTTTCTCCTGGACCTGGTGGACCACGTGGTGGTCATGGTTGGAGGAAGAGTGTTGACCGAGGGCGACCCGGACACCATCCGGAGGGATCCGGACGTGATCAACGCATACCTGGGACGGCGGGACGGCGATGCTGCTTGAGGTGACCGATCTCGACGCGGGCTACGGCAAACTCACCGTGGTTCACGGTGTCGCCCTCCACGCCGCGGCCGGAGAGGTGGTTTCCGTCCTGGGACCGAACGGCGCCGGCAAGTCGACACTGATGAAGGCCATTGCCGGCCACATCCCCGCCAAGGCGGGTCAGGTGAAGCTCAACGGGGAGAGGATCGACGGGGAGGGCCCTTACCAGATCGCCCGGAGCGGGGTCGGGTATGTGCCCCAGGACAACAACGTATTCGGCGACATGACCGTGCTGGAGAATCTCGAGGTCGGGGCCCTGAGCCTGGGACGAGGGGCGGCGCAGGTGATCGAGGCGGCATTCGAGCGGTTCCCGATCCTGCGGGAGCGCCGCCAGCAGCGGGCCTCGACCTTGTCGGGTGGCGAGCGCCAGACCCTGGCCGTGAGCAGTGCCCTGATCACGGGGTCCGAGTTGCTCCTGTTGGACGAGACGACGGCCGGGCTGGCCCCGAAGTTCGTCCAAGAGATCGTGGAGTGGATCGTCGAGGTGGCGGCACGGGGCACCGCCGTGGTGTGGGTCCTGGAGCAGAATCCGGAGCTGGTGCTGGAGATCTCGAAACGCACCTATCTCATGGACGCAGGCCGGATCCGGGAGGAGATGCCGAGCTCGGACCTGCTCCAGCCGGGACGCCTGGAGCAGGTCCTTCTCGAGGACCGGCCCACCGAATAGCTGCCGTTCCTGTTGAGCCGGGTCAGTCGAGGATCTCCCCGGCCAGGACCTCCAATATTCGCAACGCCGTCTCGGTTTCCGCCCTGCCGATGTGACGGTGAAACACCATGCGGATCTCGGACGGTGGCGAGTTGAGAACGATGAGCCCCATGTCCAGCAGGCGGGCCGCGACCTCCGACGACGGCCCGAGCCCGGACACGTCGGCGAAGACGATGTTTGTCTCGACGAGGTGGGCCTCGACCCCGTAGCCGTCTATACCGGCCAGACGCTCGGCCAGCCATCGGGCGTTGGCATGGTCGTCCTCGAGGCGATCGATCATGGTTTCGAGGGCAACGAGCCCGGCGGCGCCAATGATGCCGGCCTGCCTCATCCCGCCTCCGAGCGCCCGCCGCCTGGCTCGGGCTTCCTCGACAAAGGCCCGGTCACCGGCGACGAGTGCCCCCATCGGGCAGCTCAGGCCTTTGGTCAGGTCGACATAGACGCTGTCGAAGCCTGCGGCCACCTGCTCCACCGGCAGGCCAAGGGCCGCGGCGGCGTTGAAGATGCGGGCGCCGTCGAGATGGGTGGCCAGCCCGAAGTCGGCGGCCACCCCAAGCAATGAGCGCTGATGTCCCGGTGTCATCACCGTCCCGCCGGCCCGATTGTGGGTGTTCTCGGTCCACAACAGCCGCGGGTGCGGACGGAGCACGTCGGGGCCGTGGAGCCTGGCCTGCAATGCGTCAGGACTTGGGTGCCCCCGCTCCCCATCGA
>JBOGEU010000499.1:0-1818 GCA_050741995.1 Acidimicrobiia bacterium
ATGCCTCAGGTACTAGATTCGGCCCCATGAAGCAGATCCAGCATTGGATTGACGGCCGGCTCACGGCGGGGAGCGCCGATCGGAGTGGCCCCGTCTACAACCCGGCCACCGGTGAGCAAACGGGGGAGGTGGCCCTCGGCTCGGTCAACGACGTCGACAGTGCGGTGCGAGCGGCAAGACATGCCTTCGAAACGTGGCGCTTCTCGTCGCTGACCCATCGTCAGAACGTCATGTTCGCTTTTCGGGAGTTGGTTGCGGCCCGAAAGCTCGACATGGCCAAGCTGCTCACGGCCGAGCACGGCAAGACACTCGATGACGCCCTGGGCGAGGTGCAGCGTGGGCTCGAAGTGGTCGAGTTCGCCTGCAACATCGCCCATCTCCTCAAGGGTGACTACTCGGAGCAGGTGTCGACCGGAGTCGACACCTACACCATTCGGCAGCCGCTCGGTGTCGTCGCCGGGATCACCCCGTTCAACTTCCCGGCGATGGTCCCGATGTGGATGTACCCCATCGCCATCGCATGCGGGAACACCTTCGTCCTCAAGCCCTCCGAGAAGGACCCGTCGGCTTCGCTCCTCGCCGCAGAGCTTCTCGCCGAGGCGGGACTTCCCCAGGGTGTCTTCAATGTCGTGCACGGCGACAAGGAGGCGGTCGACGCCCTCCTCGAGCACCCGATGGTGTCGGCAGTCTCGTTTGTCGGATCCACCCCCATCGCCCGTCACATCTACGAGAGCGGCACCCGTAACGGGAAGCGGGTCCAGGCGCTGGGCGGGGCCAAGAACCATATGATCGTCCTCCCCGACGCAGACATGGATCTCGCCGCCGACGCCGCCGTCTCGGCCGGGTACGGATCGGCCGGAGAGCGTTGCATGGCGATCTCGGCGGTGGTGGCCGTGGGGGAGGCCGGCGACCAGCTCATCGACGGGGTGCGGGCAAGGATCGAGAAGCTCCGGGTGGGCCCCGGTGACGAGACCGGGGTCGAGATGGGCCCGCTGGTGACCAGACAGCATCTGGAGAAGGTTCGGGGCTATGTCGACGCCGGTGAGGCGGCGGGGGCGGTGCTGGTCGCCGACGGGAGGGATCTCGTCGTCGATGGCCACGAGAACGGGTTCTTCCTCGGTCCCACACTGTTCGACGAAGTCACCACCGACATGTCGATCTACACCGACGAGATCTTCGGACCGGTGCTCTCCACGGTCAGGATGGACCACTACGAGGAGGCGATCAGGCTGATCAACGCCAACCCGTACGGCAACGGCACGGCGGTGTTCACCAACGACGGTGGCGCCGCCCGCAAGTTCCAGGCCGAGATCGAAGTGGGGATGGTGGGGATCAACCTCCCGATCCCGGTCCCGCTCTCCTTCTACAGCTTCGGGGGATGGAAGGACTCCATATTCGGTAGCCACGCCATCTACGGGCCCGAAGGGGTCCAATTCAACACCCGTCAGAAGGTCGTGATATCGAGATGGGCCGATCCAATCCACCGCGGGGTGGATCTCGGTTTCCCCACCCACGGGTGACGTCACGATCGGCGCTGATGCTGGCCGGGCTGATCGTCGCGGTCTCTGCCTGCGGTGAGAGTGCCGGATCGGGCACCACGACCAGCGTGACCGCGACCACTACCGAAGTCGAGGTGGACGAATCGACACATCCGCCCACGACCGAAGCCGTCATCGCCGACCTGACCGGGGAGTGGGACAACGGCACGCTGGTGCTCATGGTCAACGATGCCGGGGAGTACGTGTTGAACAGGTCGGGTGAGCCGGGCGAGACCCTGATGGGCGGGTTCGTGGCTCGAGACGGGGATCAGTTCAATTT
>JBOGEU010000500.1:0-1538 GCA_050741995.1 Acidimicrobiia bacterium
TGTGGTCGGGGTGCTGTTCCCTCAGCACGACCCCGTACGGACTTCCGCCCTCCTGCCGGTTGACGGGGCCGATGCCACCACCCTCGGGGCGCACCCCGACCTCCGGCTCCTGGTCCATCTCGACCTCTCCGATCATGAAGCTGACCGAGGGGTCCAACCCGGGAAAGTCGATACCGGCTGCCTTGCGGACCAGGCTGCGCCCTCCGTCGCACCCGACGAGGTACGCCGCTCGGAGCGACGTGTCGTCGGACAGGTCGACATCGACGCCGGTGTCGTCTTGCGTGAACCCCACCACCTCGGAGCAGCGACGGATCGGGACCCCGAGATCACCGATGACCCAGTCAGCCAGGATGCGCTCGAAGTCGTTCTGCCAGAGGGCAAGTACGTAGTTGTGGCGGGTGGGGAAGTCGCTGATGTCCAAGGGGATGTAAGCGAAGCCCGCAGCCGGGTGCTGCTGCCCCTCCGAGAGGAACCGCTCCGCAACGCCCCGCTGGTCGAGCACCTCGATGGTGCGGGAGTGAAGACCCCCGGATCGCGATCCGTCGAGATCCTGACTGGCGCGTCGCTCGACGATGACGACATCGACCCCCGCCAACGCCATCTCGCCCGCCAACATCAGCCCGGTCGGGCCACCCCCTGCGATCACCACCGCATGCTCGGTCATCGCCGCTCCCCGGCAAACGCCGCACCAGGCAAGGACAGCCACCTCGCGCAGAGCGACCGCGCACCGGCGCCGGTCGTCCGCACCCTCCCCGCCGGCTCCTCGACCGGTTCAGGTTCAACGCTCCCCCCGCTCGACCCACCTGCCGAAGGCAAAAGACGCATTCCACAAACTCCTGGCTTCATAGGTTCTGGCCGCGATCGGCTCAGCGGACGAGTCATAGTCAGCATGTTTGAGTCGCTTGCGGCAAGGCCCCTCCCTCGCGTGATGATGCTACATCTCCGCCTCTCCGGCACCGGGCATCGGTTGGCCATAGTGGACGGTCAACGTCTAGCGAGGCTCAGATCGCTTGAGGTCGTCAATTCGACCGGTACCTCCGTGGGCCGCACGGAGAACAGTTCGAAGAGCAGCTCGGGGTCGTCACTCCTTCCGCCCTCAAAAGTGATCAGTCCGCTCCTCCGGGCGTCGCCGAGGGCCAGCCCACCGGACGCGAGCTCCATAAACGTCCGGAACTCCGTCGTCACGACCATGTCCGGAGCCACGGCGGGACCCTGCGAGAGTCCCAGTCTCCCCCGACGCACCTCGGCGGCCACCACCTGATCCCCGAAGCGCATCTCGAATGCCCGGTTCACGCGGCTGGCGGCCTCCGGTCGGAAGACCCACTTGAGGGCATAGAGCTGCCACTCGGGCCGCGAAGCATCCTCCGCGGCTACGGCGCGACCAAACAGCGTGGCCCAACGTCCCATCGCCAGGACCACCTCCTCCAGGGCCCGACCCGCACCGGTCAGTTCGTACACCATGGATGCCGCGGGCGGGGGGAGCCGTCGCTTCTGGACCAGCCCTGCGGCCTCGAGGTCCCGGAGCCTCTCCCCCAGCA
>JBOGEU010000501.1:0-1258 GCA_050741995.1 Acidimicrobiia bacterium
GTCCCGTGCCATCACCTCGTAGGCGGCCCGGATCATCGCTCCCCGCCGGTCCTCCGCGCGGGCTCTGGAAGGCGCCGGTTGGGTCACGGGAGCTTCACGTATTCGAAGTCGGTTGGCTTGCCCTGGATCCCCCGCGAAGGCTCGGCGATCCAACCGGCGAACTTGCCGGGTTCCAATTCGGGCTGCATCAGACTCTCGATGTATGCCTGATCGTCGGTCGTCGGGAGCCATTCGCCCCGTTTTGCCTCGAACTGGTCGCGGCTGATCAGATTCCCATCGGGGGTGACCGATATATCGGAGAACTCCCCGATGGCCCGGTTGAAGGCGACATGGGGGAGCTTGATCTCGAAGTCGATGCGATGTTCGGCGAACTCGTTGTTCCAGCGGTTGATCCCGGCCTGGCAGTCGTCGATGAAGTCGTCGCGTAGCCGGGCGTTGAGAGCGTTCAACGCCGGGACGTCCACCTGGCGCAACTCGCCGTCGACCACTTTCATCACCGGGTAGGTGTCGCCGACCAGGCGATGATCGTCGTCGAGGCGGTCCTCGTGAAAGCGGCCCTTGACCCCGGCGTTGAAGAAGTTGGCGGCATTGGTCGACTCCTCGGATCCGAAGAGGTCGAGGGTCAGCGAGAAGTGGAGATTGGTCTTGCGCTGGATGGCGGGGAGATCGATCACCCCCAGCCGTCGCACCGCCTCGGTGTCGTAGGGATCGTCTACTCCGCCGTCGGCCATTGCCCGGGCAGTCCGCTCCACGATCCGTTTCACCCCGGTGTAACCGACGAACATGTGGTGGGCCTCCTCGGCCAGCATGAAGCGGCAGGTCCGGGAGAGCGGGTCGAAGCCGGACTGGGCCAGGGCCTCCAGCTGCATCTTCCCGTCGCGGTCGGTGAAGTAGGTGAACATGAAGAACGAGAGCCAGTCCGGGGTGGACTCGTTGAACGCCCCCAACATGCGCGGCTTCTCGTCGCTCCCCGACTGCCGCTCCAGCAACTCCTGGGCCTCCTCCCGCCCATCCCTGCCGAAGTACTTCTGGAGGAGATAGACCATCGCCCACAGGTGTCGCCCCTCTTCGACATTGACCTGGAACAGGTTGCGCATGTCGTAAATGGATGGGGCGGTCGAGCCGAGATGACGCTGCTGCTCGACCGAGGCCGGCTCGGTGTCGCCCTGGATCACGATCAGCCGCCGCAGCATCGCCCGATAGGCGCCGGGCACCTCGGTCCACACCGGTTCGCCGACGTGCTCCCCGCAGGGGACTG
>JBOGEU010000502.1:0-1071 GCA_050741995.1 Acidimicrobiia bacterium
CGGTGTAGAACGGCGTCGGCATCTCGAAGTCCGTGTACACCTCGCCGTAATCGACCACGTACATGGTCCTGCCGTCATTGGAGAACACCACGTCGTTCGGACGCTCGATCCCGCCCCGGTTCTCCTCGTCCTGATAGGCGTTCGGGCCCATCTCGATGTTGCGGACGAAATACGACCACTTGACCCCGGACGGCTCCAGGAACTCGATGTCCAGGATGGCGGGCCAGGTCGGGACCAGGCTCTCGGGGCCTGTGTCGAGGATGCCGTAGACCACGCCGAACAGGTGGTTGTCCTTGCCAAAGCCCGAGGCGCTCCAGGCGATGCCGTCGATCGGGTTGTTGGTGTCCCACTCCAGGATCGGGTTGATGTAGCCGTCCGGGTTGGGGTTGGCGACGATGTGCGGCACGCCGCGCACGCCCTCGACGTGATGCTGGAACCGGTACGGCCAGACCTCCGGAATGAACGGCTCGTCACCGATGTACAGGTTCGGATACGGCCGCTCGACCGGGCTGCCGCGGTAGGCGTCCCAGCCATAGCGCTTGCCGGACTCGAACAGGAAGCCTTCCTTGTCCGGGTAGCCGGCGTCCTGGCCCATCTCGGTGACCAGCCAGATCTTCTCCGCGCCATTGGCGATGCGCCGGTTGCCGAGGTCGTTGGCGCCGTTGTCCGAGACCGCGAGCGCGTCCTCGAACTCGCTGCCCGGAGGTCCGAAGGCCACGCCCGACTGGTTGCGGAAGCCCATCGCGTACACCTCCATGTCGTCATGCGCGTAGATGCCGTCGTCCCCCTGCCGGTCGAAGGCGACGCGCATGATCGAGCCGCCGCACGGCACCTTGGCGGGGATCTTCATGCCCGGCTCGGCCGGCACGCCGACCGGCAGATAGGCCCCGGTCAGCCGTCCGTCGGACGACTTGATGTTCAGGCCGGTGTGCACGATGTCGCGGCATGGCGGATCGTGCGGCGTCGTGCCGAAGCCCTCGGTGTCGTGGATCACCCAGAACGGATCGTTCGGAATGTCGGTCCAGCCGTGATTGTCGGGATCGGCGAAGCCGGTGTTCGACGGGAAGCCGA
>JBOGEU010000503.1:0-4132 GCA_050741995.1 Acidimicrobiia bacterium
ACGCAGTCCTCACCCTCCTCTATGTCTTCGTCGGCCGACGGTATGAGTACGAGCAATGAGCGACATCCGCAGAGACGAAGAGCCCCCGCTCGCTGCGGCCACCGCCCGAGCGGCTGGTGCAGTCATCGGCCCCTCACCCGAGCGTCGCCGAACCGCCGGGAGTCGGGTGAGCCGAGGGCTGAGACAGCTCCTGCTGGCGATCCCACTGGTCGCGCTCGTGGTTTGGACCTTGGCGCCTTTCCTGGTCACCGCCTCCGTGTCGTTGAAGGACCGGGCCGAGGTGTTCGCCGCGCCGGGCCTGATCCCCTCCGCCCCCACGCTGGCGGCCTACCGGGAGGTGCTGAGCAGCGAGAGCTTCACCTCCTCCTTGCTCAACAGCATCGTTGTTGGGGTCGGCACCACGGTGCTGACGCTGGTGATCGGGGTGCCCGCCGCATATGCCTTCGCCCGGTTCAATTTCCGCGGCCGCCACCTCCTCCTGCTCTTCACCCTCTTGCCCCGGCTGGTCCCGAGCCTCGGCCTGATGGTCCCGATCTACCGGCTGGCGGTGGCTGCCGGGCTGCTCGACAAGCGAATCACCTTGATCATCGTCTACACCGGCATGTTGCTGCCGCTTGCGGTGTGGCTGATGGTGGGGTTCTTCCAACAGATCCCACGTGAGATCGAGGAGGCGGCCAACGTCGACGGGGCGAGCCTTTGGGGAAGGCTCCGTTACATCGTGGCCCCCCTTGCCGCCCCGGCGATGATCACCATCGGAGTGCTTGCGTTCCGAGAGGCCTGGAACGAGTTCACCCTGGTCCTGGTGCTGACCTCGACACCTGGGAAGCGCACCCTCCCCTTCGAGCTCTATCTCATGCAGGGCATCGAGGGTATCGCCAACTTCCCGGGCCAGGCCGCGTTCACCATTCTCACCATCCTCCCCTTCATCCTGGTCTACACCCGTGTCGAGAAGTACGTCGTGGCCGGGCTGGTCACCGGGTCAGGCAAGTAACAGCACCGCCAGGAGAGGCACCATGGACAAGTTGATCATCACCGCCGCATGTGACTCGTCGGTGTCCTACCCATCGAACCCGAACTGCCCTGCACCCACACGCGAGAACACGGGAGTCATCGCGGAGGAGTACGTCAGGTGCATCGACGCCGGCGCGGCCATCTCCCACCTCCACGGGGTCCGCAAGCTGGAGTCGGAGCTACAGGCGGACGGCCGCAAGCTGAGCCGGCTCGACATCGACGGTTGGCGGGAGATCACCGACGGTATCCGAGCCGAGCGGGACACCATCATCCAGTACGGCATCGCCGGGGCCCGGTTCGAAGACCGGGTGCCGCTGCTCGACCTCGGTGCCGAGATGATGTCGGTGGCCTTCAACGCCCACGACGAGCACTTCCAACCCGATCCCGATTACCCGCCCAACTGCATCTACTCCCTGCACCCGATCGACGAGCTGCGAGACTACGCACGAGAGCTGCCCAGGCATGGTGTCAAACCGGAGATCGAGGTGTTTCACTCAGGGGCGGTCTGGAACTTGGGCAAACTGCATTCGGAGGACCTGCTCACCGAGCCGCTCTGGGCGACGCTGTTCCTCGACTGGGAGGGTGGGTCCTGGACCCCGCCCACCGAGGCCGCCCTTCTCTACATGACCGATCTCCTCCCCGACTTCGTCAACTACAACGTCAGCGTCATGAGCCCGACCACCCAGTGGAAGCTGCTGTCGATGGTCATCGGGCTCGGTGGCCATGTGCGGGTTGGAGCCGAGGACAATCCGTATCTGTCCCCCGGGGAGCTGGCGGACACCAATGCCCGGCTTGTGGAGAAGATCGTCCGTATCGCCGACGGGCAGGGAAGGGATATTGCCACGCCGGCGGAGGCTCGGGAGATCATCGGCCTCGATCCGCGATGAGCAAGCTGGTGGTGTCCGAGTACCTCCAGGAGGAATTCCTGGAGATCCTCCGCCAAGAGCATAAGGTCGTGTTCGACCCCGACATGTATTCCGATCGGCCCCGACTGCTGGAGGAGGTTGCCGACGCCGACGCCATCTTCATCCGCAATCGGACCATGATCGACGAGGAGCTGATCTCGGCCGCAGAGGGGATGCAGGTCATCGGCAGGCTGGGAGTCGGTCTCGACAACATCGACATGGACGCGTGCGACCGGGTCGGCGTGAAGGTGATCCCCGCCAGCGGTGCGAACGCGGTGTCGGTCGCCGAGTATGTGATCGGGGCAATGCTGACGCTCACCCGTGGTGTCTTCGGGATGACCCCGTCGATGGTGGCCGGTGAGTGGCCCCGCCAGGGGCATGCCTTCGGTCATGAGGTGATGGGCAAGACCCTGGGCCTCGTCGGCTTTGGGGCAATCGCCAGAGAGGTGGCGGCCCGCGCCGGCGGGTTCGGGATGAGGAACATCGCCCATGATCCTTTCATCCCCGAAACGGACCCGGTTTGGCAATCGGCAAGCCGGGTCGGCTTCGATGAGTTGTTGACCGGCGCCGACGTCATCAGCCTGCACACCCCGCTCAACGCCGAAACACGCAGTCTCATCGACACCCGAGCCCTCGCCATGATGAAGCCGACTTGCGTGCTGATAAACACCTCCCGCGGCGGGATTGTCGACGAAGGTGCAGTGGCCGAGTCCCTGCGCCGCGGTGAGCTGGGGGGCGCCGCCCTGGATGTGTTCGCTTCTGAGCCCCTTGGGCCCAAGCCGGCGGCTGTCTTCGCCGATTTGCCCAACCTGGTGCTGACCCCGCACGTCGCGGGCAACACCCACGAATCGGTCGATCGAGTGGCCCGTATGATCGTCGGCGCCGTGCTCGGGGCGCTCAAAGCCGGCTAGACCAGCAGCCGTTCCTCGTACTCGACTCTCGACAGGAGGTGCGGGTCGCCGTCGGTGATCAGGACCATGTCCTCGATTCGCACTCCCCCGCCACCCCGGACATTGGGGACCCAAACCAACGGCTCGACGGCGAACACCATGTTCGGCTGGAAATCGTAGGTGGTGGCACCGGGCAGGGTCTCACCTATGTATGGGGGCTCATTGGCACCCATCCCGATCCCGTGCCCGATGAAGAGGCTGAACAGATGCTCTTCCAGCCCGTGGTCGGCGATCTTGGCGATGATTGCGTCGGTGCAGTCCTGGTTGGTGTTCCCGGGTCGCATCTTGTCGACACCGGCCATCAGGCCCTCGTAGACGGCGGTGTAGATCTGTTGCTGCTGCTTCGAGGGCTTGCCGACGATCGTTGTCCTCCCGATGTCGGCGAAGTAACCGTTCCACATGGCTCCGATGTCGATGAAGCACAGGTCCTGGTTTCGGATGATCTTGTCGGTGGCCAGACGGTGCGGCGGCGACATGTGCTCGCCGGAGGCGACGAATGGCGTTATGACATGGGCCATCTCGCCACCGAGTTGGAACAGTGTCTGCATGGCGTCGGCGGCGACATCCAGCTCTCGTCGCCCGGCACGGGTTTCGTCGAGCGCCCGCTGGGTCACGGAGTCCCCGATGGCGCACGCCTCTTCGATGACCGCCACCTCTAGATCGGTCTTGATCCAGCGTGCCGTCTGCATCACGGTGTCCCCGTCGACCAGCTCCAGATCGGGGAAATGTGCGGTCATCGACTGGATGAAGGAGATGTTCGCCTGATCGACCGCCAGGCGTCCCGAGGTGAGCCCTCTCGACTGGAGCAGCGGGGTGAGGATGTTCTTCACAAAACCGTCGACGAGCTCACGTTGCTCCATGATCGGCACCGCATGGGCCTCGCCGATCCAGCTCATCCCGAATCGTGCCTTGTCGATCTCGCCACCGGAGCCGAGGAGCACCGGATCGGCATCGGCGGTCAACAGGGCGCCGTTCAACGAGGTGGTCTTGCCGGCGATGAGTTGGGCGCGAAGGGCGGTGAGGTAGCGGACGTTCTCGTCCTTCCACACCAGGATTGCGTCCGCCTCGGAGACTCTCAAGGCGTCCTGTGCCTTTATGACCCGCTGCTGACGAAGCACGCCGAAGTCGTAGCGGTCCTCCCAATCGACTGCGAACGGGCCCCGGGCGTATCTGCTGATGATTCTCCCCCTCTTGCTCTCTATAGTCGGTATAGTACAGAACGCGGAACCCACCACCAAGCGGCGCCCTGTTCTGCCGCCCCGGGGG
>JBOGEU010000504.1:0-1307 GCA_050741995.1 Acidimicrobiia bacterium
CGCGTCCCGAAGCATCGCCAGGAAGGCGTGTCTGATACGCGGTTCGGCCACTACCACCTGATCGGGAGGGGAGAGGCTCGAAGTCGCCCGGTTGGCGCTTAAGTCGGGCGCATAGCGCGCCATGAACCCGGATAGGCGCAGCAAGAGCGAGATGCTGCGAGGCCAGCGCTCGGCCACGTCGCCCAGGCCGGTCGGCACGTCGGAGAGACAAGCTGGCGGCGCGTCGCCACTCACGATGCCGAGGGCCCGGATCGGCAGATCCGAAGCGGCCGCGGCGATCGCATATGGGGTCCCTCCCGAGAACCCGAGGACGCCGAGCTCACTCAACCCGAGGTGCTCGACGAGCGCGGTCGCATCCTCCACCCAGTCCCCGATTCTGCGACCAGGCTGATAGTCCGACCGACCGCACCCGGGCCGGTCCGGTGTGATCATGCGGACTCCGCTCAGGTCGTTCATGAAGACGCGGCGCTGGAGGCGGGATCCAGGTGAACCGTGGCAGAACAGGATCGGCGCACCGTCGGGGTCGCCAGCCTCCTCCCAGGCCAGGAGTCGGCCATCGCCGAGGGTCAGAGTGCGTGTTGTTTCCATGTTCCCCTCTCGAGGGCCTTCCCGAATACGTGCAATGCGAAACACCCAGGCTCGGGATGCGTTCGTTGATGACGGGGGATCGTGACCTCGGCGGGCAGAACGAAGGTGTGTTCGTGATCGGCTATGTGCCCGAGCAGGCGAGCCGGAGGTGTTCGGGCCTTTCTCCACCTTTCCCCAGGCGCTGAAACTCCTCCGTGCCCTGTCCGGTGCGGCTGGACATCCGCTGAGTGCGCCGCCTTCGGGTCTGATGGCAAGCATCGAGCTGTTGATCGATGGCGAGCGCCATCGCTACCAGCTGCTCAAGCTGGGCTCCGCCTCACAACTCGAGGTCCACGTCTCGGTTATTGACGAGATCCGGGCGACCACTCCGATCCAGGTGAGCGCCGAGGGCGATCTCGCCCCACCGGGGAGATTCTCCAGCTACTGAACCCGCGTCGGGATGGAGGAACCCTCACCTTCGAAGACGTCTGATGGACGCCGCCACCCGCTGAAGGCTGTGACCCTTGATGTCACCGCGACCCCTTTCGGGGAGTCGACGGATGAGCCCTTCTTCCGGCTGTACGCTTGATCGGGTCTGTGGGGTCACCGATGCGAGTGGAAGAACAACAGGTCGTCCTGGTGATGTCATCGGCCCATCGGTCGGCATCCATCTCAGGGCCCGGACTGATGAAGGCGGATTTGTGTAGAGGTAGGACCGGTGGCCCAATGCGACTTTGCCG
>JBOGEU010000505.1:0-1853 GCA_050741995.1 Acidimicrobiia bacterium
CTCTCAGACAGTGAGATCGAGTGGACCGATGGGATGCTCTACCCGCTGCTCCAACGCCTGCACCGGCTCGGGTACGTCACCACCGAGTGGCGGACGCCGCCCCAGGGGCGACGCCGCAGGTACTACACCATCACCGATGAGGGGCAGGTAGCACTTGCCGAGCACAAGCGGCAGTGGGCGACCGTGACCCGGGCCCTGGGTGAGCTCTGGCGAGACGTCGACCTGCTGCCGTTCGCGCTTGGGTGGGCCTGACCGTGGAGCGTTTGGAGTCGGAGATCGCGGAGTGGCGGGCTTTCGTCGGACAAGGCCAGGCGGTCGATGGGCGTGACGTGGAGGAGTTGGAGGCCCATCTGCGCGATCAGATCGCTGATCTGACTGCGGCGGGCTTGGCGGCCGATGAGGCCTTCCTGGTCGCGGTCAAGAGGATGGGAAGACTCGACGAATTGTCCCGGGAGTTCGCCCGCGAGCACAGCGGCAGGCTCTGGAGACAGCTCGTCGCCTCCGGCGTGGGCGAGCAGCGGGAGTCTGACAGCGGGTGGCCCGAGGCGCTGGCGTTCGCAGTTGCGGCGGCCGTCACGATCCAGATCGTACGCCTGGCCGCCGGGTTCCCGGACGCTGAGTCGTCCTGGCTGCTGCGGAACGCGAGCCTGCTCGTGATGCCGTTCCTCGGCGGCTACTTCGCCCGACGACGGCGACTTTCCCCACGCCAATACCTGCTGACCGCTACCCCGTTCGTGCTCGCCGCCGTCGTGATCAACCTGTACCCGTACATCGAGGGCGCGGCGACCGAGCTGCTCGTCGCTGCGCACCTGCCTGTCTTCCTGTGGTTCGTGGTCGCCTATCCGTACATGGGCGGTGTCGCACGATCGCACGAGCGGCGTATGGATTTCGTTCGCTTCACCGGCGAATGGTTCATCTATTACGTCCTGATCGCGCTCGGGGGCGGCGTGCTCCTGGCCCTGACCGCGCTCATCCTCGAACCCACGGGTGTCAACACCGAGCGGGTCTTCGAGTGGGTCTTGCCCTCAGGAGCAGCGGGTGCAGTGATCGTGGCCGCGTGGCTCGTCGAGTCGAAGCAACGGGTCGTGGAGAACATGGCGCCGGTGCTCACGATGATCTTCACGCCCCTGTTCGCGGTGATGCTGGCCGGCGCGGCAGCCGTCTACGCAGTGACCGGGCTTGGCGGCGCGTTCGATCGCGAGCTCCTCGGCGTTTTCGACGCCCTGCTGGTGGTGGTCCTCGGTCTCGTCTTGTACGGGATATCCGCCCGGGACCCGTCCTCTTCGCCGGGCTGGATGGACCGCATCCAGGTGCTCGCCGTCGTCAGCGCCCTCGTGCTCGACCTGATGGTCCTCGGGGTGATGATCGCAAGGATCGGCGGACTGGGATTCACCCCGAACCGCACAGCCTCGCTCGGGCTCAACCTCCTGCTCCTCGTGAGCCTGGCCGGGACCGCCTGGCTGTCCATCCGGTTCCTCACCGGGCACAGCACCTTCCACCGGCTCGAGCGGTGGCAGACCACCTTCCTGCCCGTCTTCGCCGTCTGGGCGGCCGCGGTCGTGGTCACATTCCCACCACTGTTCGCCTACACCTGACCGCATTCACGTTCGACGCCTCGTGGTCGCCGTCTGCGCCAGATCCACGAGATTTGTCCCCGGGAGCGGCATCGGACGAGATGCTTCGGGTCTCAAGGCGAACTGCTGCCGGTGGGCTTTTCGCTCGGTCACGGAGTGTCTCTCGAGGGCACGCCCCGCTCTGACCTCCCTGTAGGTTCCATCACCAGGCGGTAGGTGACCACGGGCTCGGCCACCCCCTTCAACTCGAGAGATCCCACCAGCTCGAAGGGACGGGCC
>JBOGEU010000506.1:0-2018 GCA_050741995.1 Acidimicrobiia bacterium
CCACAGGGCCCAGATCCCGACTGCCAGACCCACCACGATCAGACCGGCGACCAGCCGTCGAATCACTTCACGCTCGAACCTACGCCCCCCGATCGCCCGGGTGAAGGGTCATCTTCCGGACCGCGAAAAGTCAACCGGTGGTTTCGGTATGGTTGACGACGGAGGTGCAAGCAAATGGAAGACACCGCAACACAGCGTCATCCGTTCAGGTTCCTGTTCAAGCTCCTGCTGTTCGCCGGGGGGCTGACCGCGATCACCAGGTTCGTCGCCTCGAAGAAGAAGGAGTACTACGGGCTGACCGAGTCCGAGGCGAGAGCCAAGTTCGAGTCCAAGCTGGCTCCACGGATCGGTGAAGAGAAGGCCACCGAGGTAGCGGACCAGGTCATCCCTCGTCTCAAGGACAGCGGTGTGATCAAGCCCGATCCGATGGAGCAGGCAGTCGATGAGGCCAAGCATGCGGCGTCCGATGCCGCGGACGAGATGAAAGATGCCGCCGAGAAGGCCGGCGACTCGGTGAAGGACGCCATCGGAAAGATCGAAAAAGAGCTCGACTGACGGTGGTCGGAGCCAGCTCACGTAACGGCTGCCTCGTGTCCTAACCTCGTGACAATGGCGAACGGGCCGACGCTCGAAACCGAACGCCTTCTCCTCAGACGATGGAAGACCAAGGATCGGTTGCATTTCGCCACGATCAACGCAGATCCTGAGGTGATGGAGCATTTTCCCGCTCCGCTCACGCCCGAGGAGTCGGATCAGCTGGTCAGGAGGATCGACCGGCAGTTCGAGGAGTTCGGGTTCGGGCTATGGGCGGTCGAGATCAAGTGGGCTCACAAGTTCATCGGCTTCTGCGGGCTGTCGGTCCCCACATTCCAGACTCATTTCACCCCGGCCGTAGAGATCGGGTGGCGGTTCGCCAAGGACCAGTGGGGGAGCGGCTACGCGACCGAAGCGGCCAAGGTGGTTCTCGATTTCGGATTCGAGGAGGCGGGCCTGGATCAGATCCTGAGCTGGACGGTCCCGGCCAACGAGCGGTCGACTCAGGTCATGGAGCGACTCGGCATGCAGCGTGCCTCCGAGCTCGACTTCGACCACCCGCGACTGCTCCACAACGACCGGCTGCGCAGACACATCGTGTACCGGATCACACGTCCGGAGTGGGCCGAAAACCGCGGCTGAGACCGATTCGGCCCCTACTGTCCCCGCTCGACGTCTTGGAAGGATGCCGGGTGACATACAAAACCGAGACTGCGCGCAGCTCGAAGCGGGCGATGCATGCCCTGGTCGTGATCTTCATCGTCTGGGTCGCGGTTTGGGCATCGACCGGTGGCCTCGATCGTCTGTTGGCCGAGGAGGCGACGGCGGCGATCACGCGGTGGGCGATCTGACCCACTGAGTCTCGACGACGTGGGCTTTCTCTGTTCTCATAGCGCCAGATATGGCGCTATGTACCTCAGGTAAGCAACGCGCCGCCTTAAATGGCCTGCGCTGTCGACCTCCGTCTCATACCCTCATGCGGGTCATGTCGACCCGAATCGAGGCCATCGATACCCGCTCCGCGCCGGAGGAGACGCTGCGTGCCCTGCATGAGCTCTACCTGACGCGGGATCTGGAGCTGGAGCCGGCAGGAGATCCCCCGGTTCCCTTCGGTCAACGTCTCGTCGACTGGCGGAATACGCTGGAGTCGGACTCGATACCGCGTTGGGCGTTGTGGAAGGGCACCGAGATCGTGGCCACCTCGGGTGTCTTCATGGACCTCGTGCAGAACCTGGCGAACGCCCTCGGGTGGGTTTACGTGCATCCGGGCCATCGCGGCAACGGTCACGGGCGAGCCCTCGCCACACCGATGTTCGACACCATTCAGGCGGACGGTCGTGTCCGCTTCGCCACCGAGATGAACCAGGGCCGCCCGGAGGAGGTGATCGCCCGGGCGGCGGGGATGAAAGCGGCATATACGGAGAAGCGGAGCCGGCTCTCTTTCCCGGACGTCGACTGGTCGCTCATGGAGAAGTGGGTGAAGA
>JBOGEU010000507.1:0-4195 GCA_050741995.1 Acidimicrobiia bacterium
GAGGCGCGCCTCTTCAAGTACGGCTCCGGGACGGGGACGAACTTCTCCGCGCTGAGAGGCGAGGGCGAGCCCCTCTCGGGCGGCGGGCGCTCTTCGGGGCTGATGTCCTTCCTCAAGATCGGCGACCGGGCGGCCGGGGCGATCAAGTCGGGTGGCACCACCCGTCGCGCCGCCAAGATGGTGATCCTCGACGTCGACCATCCGGACATCGAGAAATTCATCGACTGGAAGAAGGTCGAGGAGGACAAGGCCCGCGTCCTGATCAACCAAGGTGGCCTTCCCGCCGACTTCAACGGCGACGCCTATGCGACCGTCTCGGGGCAGAACTCGAACAACTCGGTGCGGGTGAGCAACGACTTCATTCAGACAGTGCTCGAGAACGGCGACTGGAACCTGACCAACCGCACCGACGGGTCGGTGCGCAAGACAGTAAAGGCTCGTGACCTGTGGAACCGGATTGCCGAGGCGGCCTGGGCATGCGCCGACCCCGGGCTCCAGTTCGACACCACCGTGAACGAGTGGCACACCAGCCCCGCCGGCGGTCGGATCAACGGATCCAACCCGTGCTTCACCGGCGAGATGCGTGTGGCAACGGATAAGGGTTTGATCCCGTTCAAGTCGCTGGTGACCAGGGTCGCCGAGGGTGAGTCGTTCCAGGTGTACACCCATGACGCAACCAACCCGGACAACCCCACTGAGACCATCGACCTGAGCACACCCAGCCAGGTCATGGTCACCGGCACCAACCAGATCCTCCGTCTTGAGTTCTCCGACGGTCGGGTCCTCCGCTGCACGTCGAACCACCGACTCTGGACCGCCAACCGGGGGTGGGTCCGTGCCGACGAGCTCGGAGAGTCCGATCAGATTCGGCTGCTCGACCGCGAGGTCGACTTCGGCATGGCCTCCTGGGCAATGCCAGTGTCCACCGATCCTGCCAGCTATCAGCTGCGCAAGTCGAGTCGCAAGTACCCGGTCAACCTCCCCGAGAAGTGGACCGAGGAGTTCGCCCATTATCTGGGCTGGCTGGTCGGCGACGGCAGTGTGACCGACGACATCGTGGTCACTGTCTACGGCACCAGCGAAGAACAGCAGTCGACGATGGTGGTCCATCAGGAGCTCCTGACCAAGATCAACGGTGGCTTCGCTCCCAAACCCACCGCGATGGGCAACGGCACCTACCAGCTGAGGATTGGAAGGAACGCCTTTCGCCGTTTCCTCAAGGCTCTCGGGGTGTCTCAGGCCAAGGCCGGAGAAAAGCGAGTGCCCTGGTCGATCTTCGAGGCACCGAAGCCGATCGTCGCCGCCTTCCTCCGTGGTCTTTACGACGCCGACGGCTGTGTTCGGTACGGCGACACCACGAGGTATGTCGGACTGGCCAGCGCGTCCAAGGAACTGCTTCGAGATGTCCAGCAGCTGTTGGACACGTTCGGGGTTCATGGCTCGATCTATTCGAGCAAGCGCAAGGAAGCCCCGACTTTCGAGTACACGACGAAGGATGGCGACCGGCGTAGCTACAAGGGTCGATCCGAGATCAACGACCTCAGGGTCATGGGAAGAGACCTCGAGCGCTTCTTTGCGGACATCGGATTCGAGCTTTCGTACAAGAACGACATCCTCGACCAAGTGCTACGCGAGACCACGAGGTATGCGACCCGGCACTGGGTCGGCCTGAAGGATCGCAGCGAGGACGGGTGGGAGACGACCTACAACCTCACCGAGCCGAAGAACCACTCCTACCTAACCCTGGGAATTCTTACCAGTAACTGCAGTGAATACATGTTTCTCGACGACACGGCATGCAACCTGGCTTCGATCAACCTGGTCAGGTTCCACGACGACGCGACCGGCGTCTTCGACATCGAGGGCTACCAGCATGCCGTTCGACTCTGGACCGTCGTGCTCGAGATCTCGGTGGCAATGGCCCACTTCCCCTCACCGGAGATCGCCCAGGGGTCGTACGACTATCGGACCCTCGGTCTCGGCTACGCCAACCTCGGGTCGCTGCTGATGCGTCAAGGCATCGCCTACGACTCCGACCAGGGCAGGGCTATCGCGGGTGCTATGACCGCGATCCTCACCGGACACTCCTACGCGACCTCGGCGGAAATCGCTCAAACAACGGGGCCGTTCCCCAAGTTCAGCGAGAACCGAGAGTCGATGCTGCGGGTGATTCGCAATCACAGAAGGGCCGCCTACAGCCACGCCGACTACGAGGGCGTAAGTCACAAGGTGATGGCTATCGACGCCGAGTTGTGCCCCGAAGACCTGCTGGCTGCAGCACGTAGCTCGTGGGACCTGGCGCTCGAGCGCGGTGAGCTTCACGGGTACCGGAACGCACAGGCCAGTGTCATCGCTCCGACCGGAACAATCGGGCTTCTCCTCGACTGTGACACCACCGGGGTCGAGCCCGACTTCGCCCTGGTCAAGTTCAAGAAGCTGGCCGGCGGCGGCTACTTCAAGATCGCCAACCAGTCGGTGGCCCCGGCGCTGAGGCATCTGGGCTACGACGAGGGCCAGATCAAGGACGTGGTTGAGTACATCGTCGGGACCAGTTCCATCGACGGGGCGCCGCACATCAACCGGGAGACGCTGATCGCCAAGGGCTTCGACGACGAGGACCTGGCCAAGCTGGAGAAGGCGCTGCCCGCGGTGTTCGAGTTGAAGCACGCCTTCAACGTGTTCACCTTCGGTGAGCAGACCTTGCAGCGGCTCGGCTTCGGGGTCGACGAGTACACCGGGTGGGACTTCAACCTGCTCAAAGCACTCGGTTTCAGCTCGAAGGAGATGGCCGAGGCCAACGATCACATCTGTGGCCGGCAGACCATCGAGGGGGCCCCGCACCTCAAGGAGGAGCATCTCCCGGTCTTCGACACCGCCAACAAGAACGGGAAGATCGGCGAGCGGTTCATCCACCACTATGGCCACATCAAGATGATGGCGGCGGCTCAGCCGTTCATCTCCGGAGCGATCAGCAAGACGATCAACATGCCCAACGAGATCACGGTCGAGGACATCGAGGAGTCCTACCGGATGTCGTGGGAATGGGGTCTCAAGGCGATGGCCCTCTACCGGGACGGGTCGAAGGCTGCCCAGCCACTCAACTCGACATCGGACGAGGGGGAGGGCAGCGAGGACGAGGCGCCGGCCTTGACCGCCGCGGTCGAGACGGAGAAGGCGATCCACTGGGGCAACCTCCCGGCAGGGATCTCCCCCACCGAGGCCTACCGGCAGGGGATGAAGCCGCCGCGATTCCTGCTCCCGGCCCGGCGCAACGGGTACAACCAGGAGGCGAGGATCGGCGGGCACAAGGTGGTCCTCCGCACCGGCGAGTACCAGGACGGGACGCTTGGCGAGATCTTCATCGACCTCGCCAAGGAGGGAGCGACGCTGAAGGGGATCCTCTCCTGTTTCGCCATCGCCGTCTCCAAGGGGCTCCAGTACGGGGTGCCGCTCGAGGAGTTCGTCGACACCTTCACCTTCCAGACCTTCGAGCCGAGAGGCATGGTCGAAGGCCATCCCAACATCAAGATGGCCAACTCGATCGTGGACTACGTGTTCCGGGCCCTGGGGGTGGAGTACCTGCAGCGTGACGAGTTGGCCCAAGTGCCACCGGTCCGAGACATGGAGCTACCGGAGCCCGCGACGGGCATCGCCGTCGAGGCCGGGATCCAGCTCGACCTGACCGACGCCGCAGCCGAGTCCGATGTAGACGCCCTGAAGGCGGCTGCCGTCTTCGTGGATTCTGATGCCGCCTTCCGAAACGAGGGCATGGTTGTCCCCCCGCGAAGCGGGGGGACCGATGCCGGCGAGCGAAGCAAGCGCATCGAGGGGGGTATCGCGGTGATCGCAGGCAGTTCCGCCGTGGTGGATTCCGCGTTGAAGGAGAACATGGGCGACGCCCCGGTGTGCTCCAACTGCGGGCACATGACCATTCGCAACGGAAGCTGCTACGTCTGCCTCACCTGCGGCGACACCACCGGGTGTAGCTAGAGAAGCAACACGCAAGGAGGCGGCCGGTCGGCCGCCTCCTTGCGTTGGCTCATTTCGATTTGGGCCCTCCCAGATCCGCTCGTAAAGATCTGAGCATGGGAGGCCGACATGGTGCTATGAGGAAGCACCGCATCCGCAACGTCAAGGGCTTCCTCCGCCGTCACCCCCACGCTCGGTGGGGAATCCCAGTCGTCGGGGTGCTTGT
>JBOGEU010000508.1:0-1691 GCA_050741995.1 Acidimicrobiia bacterium
CCCAAGAAGGTGATGGAGCTCAGCAGGAGCATCATCGGCGGAACGAAGCCGAGCCCCCAGTTCGACTCGCCCCAGGCGTAGAGCAACTCGGCGAGCCAGCTCTGGGTCAGCCATGGCTCGCCAAACATGGTGAACGAGAACGGATCGGATACCAGCACCTCCCCGGCGACGGCTTGCAGCTCACCTGCTCTCACATGCCAGAGAAATGAATTGTCCCGGATCGGGGCCCAGGCATCGATGACCAGGGCCACCCAGGGCACGATCAGGATGAGATGCGCCAGCGAGAAGCGGCGCTGAGACGGCTTGACCGCCGTCCTGGTCATCAGTCTGCGAAGGCTGCGCCGATGGAGATGGCGGCTGGGCCCAGCAGCACGATGAACAGTGATGGGAAGATGCAGAACACGAGGGGGAAGACCAGCTTCACCGGTGCCGCGAAGGCCTTCTCCTGTGCCCGCTGACGACGCTTGACCCGCATCTCGTCGGCCTGCACCCGAAGCACACGGGCGATGGTGACACCAAAGGCCTCGGCCTGGATCATGGCCAGGATGAATGAGCGCAGCTCTTCGACGTCGGTGCGGTCCATCAGATGGCGCATGGCGTCACGACGGCTCACGCCGACCCTGGTCTCCTGGAGCATCCGGAAGAACTCCTCCGACAGCGGGCCGGGAACCGTCGATACGACCCGGGAAAGTGCGGAGTCGAAGCCGAGACCGGCCTCCACCGATATCACGAGCAGATCGAGGATGTCGGGTAGCGCCCGCAGCATCGTCTGGCGACGCTCGTCGATCTTCCTGTTGAGCCAGGCGTCGGGGCCGAAGAAGCCGAGGACGATCGGCAGGAAGAAGAGCACGGTGCGCTGCATCGTGCTCGACCCATAATTGGTGAGGAAGAAAGCGGCAAAGAGCCCGCCGACGGTGGTCAGCAGCTTGACGACGATGAACGAGGGCGCGTCGAGGTTTCCTGGATTGCCGGCGAGAGTGATCTGCAGCTGCTTCTTCTCGAGATAGCCGACCGGGGTGAACCGTCTCAGGAAGTTCGACACCTTGAGGATGACCGGCCCGATTGTCCGCGCGGCCAGCGGCTTGGCCAGCTCGTCGTCACGGACGATCCCGGCCCCGGTGCGCCGCCCGTATACGGCCAGCCGGTTGTTCATGTCTTCCCGGGCCTTGGTCACGCCCAGCCCGATCCATACGATGACGAAGAAGACCAGGGCCGAAACCGTCACCACCGCGACCATCTGCCCGTCGAATGCCTGGATGTTCATACTTCGATGTTCACAATCTTCCGGAGCCAGAGGATTCCCCCGCCCATGAGTATCCCTCCGGCAACTATGGCGACCCGCCCCATCGTGGCGTCGAGAAGAGGCTGCAGATAATCCCGGTTGTTGAACCAGAGGAAGAGCCCCATGGCAACCGGGAGCGATCCGAGGACGATCGCCGAGATCCGCCCCTCTGCCGTCAGGGCCTTGATCTCCCCCTTGAGGCGGTTCCTGGCCAGCATGGTGTCGGCGACCGTCTGCAGCACCTCGGCGAGGTTGCCCCCGACCTCACGCTGGATCTCGATTGCCATGGTCGCCCACTCGAAGTCCTTGGACTGCGTCCTGGACACGATTCCCTGCATCGCGTCGGGCACCGATCGTCCCAGACGTGACTCGGCGACGGCACGGCTGAACTCACGGGCGGTCGGGTCCG
>JBOGEU010000509.1:0-10994 GCA_050741995.1 Acidimicrobiia bacterium
GCTTGGTCGGAGGCGCAGCTACCGGGGCGCCTCATCGTGGGCACGCCACGGGCCGCCGCCTGGCAGGTAGCCGGGTTGGCATTGGTGGTCGTCCTCGAGGAGGGCCGTCGAGCGATGAAGGACCGTCAAACCCCGACGATTCACGTGCGTGAGTTGTTGGCCACCCGGTCCCGGATCGAAGGGTTCTCCCTGGTGTTCTTCGGCCCGACGCCATCGTTGGAGGTGCTGGCCGCGGGCCCGGACGTGATCCGGGCCGGCAATCGGGCCTGGCCCCTGGTCGAGGTCGTGGACCGGAGGGACGACATGCCGGGGGCGGGGTTCCTGGCAGAGCGCAGCGTCGCCGCGATGCGCGCCCTTGCCGCCGAGGGTCGGCGCACGTTTGTCTTCACCCACCGCCGCGCCGCGGACTCCTCGATGCGATGTGTGGAGTGCCGGCGGGTCCGCACCTGCGCCGCCTGCGGCTCACGGATCGGCCGCGAGCCCGCATGCCGGCGATGTGGGCGCCCGACCGGGCCATGCGACAATTGTGGCGGTACTTCCTTCGAGGAGATGGCATCGGAGCCGGAGCGTTTGGTGGCCGAGGTCAACCGGAGGCTGGGCCAGGGGACGGCCGGCCTCCATCCCTCGGATCGCCCGGTGACGGTGGGCACCGAGCGCGACCTGGCTGCGTTGGAGCCCGTGCCGCTGGTGGTCGCCGTCGACGTCGACGGATTGATGCTCGGCCACAACTACCGGACATCCGAGGAGGCGCTGCGCATCCTGGCCCGACTCGCCAACGTGGTGGAGCCGGGGCACGGAAGGCGGATGATGGCTCAGACGTCGGTGCCCGGGGCGGCGCTGGTGTCGGCCCTGCGCCGCGGAGACCCGATCCCGTATCTGGAGTCGCTCCTCGCCGAACGGGCCCGCCTCGGTTTTCCCCCAGCCTCGGAGATGCTGGCGATAGAGATCCGGGGCGAAGACGATCCGGCCGGATTCGACGCCGATATCAGGGGTTTGGGAGCCAGCGGCGCATTGGGGCCCGCCTCGGCGCCACATGGGTGGCGCTGGCTCCTCCAGGGCTCCTTGGGCTCGCTGAAAGTCGCCTTGCGACCGGTGGTGCAACGATGGCGCGAGGCGGGTGCCACGGTCCGTATCGACGTCGACCCCATCGATCTGTGAGCCCGAGCCGGCCTGCCGGCGAGCGTTGTCGGGCCGCCGCGCTCCCCACGTCGAGCATTTAAGCTCTCGCCCCCGGCACCGAAAATGGCTATCTACCCGATCCGAACCTTTGGAGACCCGGTCCTGCGTCTCGAGACCAAGGCCGTGACCCACGTCGACGACGTGGTGCGCACGCTGGTGAAAGACATGATCGAGACCATGTACGACGCACCGGGCGTGGGTCTTGCCGCCAACCAGATCGGGATCGCCAGGAAGATCGCGGTGTTCGACGCACAGGACGGCCTCGGCCCCCGGGTGCTGATCAACCCCGAGATCGTGGAACTGAGCGGGGAGTGGGTGTACGAGGAGGGCTGCCTCTCGGTCCCCGGCCACTGGTGGGAGATCGAGCGGCCGGGTTTTTCCAGGGCACGGGCCCTGGATCTCGAGGGGAACGTGGTCGAATATGCCGGTGACGGGCTGTTGGGCAGGGTCCTTCAACACGAGATCGACCATTTGAACAAGAAGCTGCTCATCGACAGGCTGGATCGCCCTACTCGCAAGAAAGCGCTTCGAGAGCTGCGAGACGAGGCGTTGGGGCTGGCCACCTTCGAATGACGCGTGTCGCCTTCCTGGGGACCCCGGGAGCGGCGGTTCCGACACTGCGGGCGCTGGCTGCGCGCCACGAGCTGGTGCTGGTCATCACCCAACCCGACCGTCCTCGGGGCCGCTCCGGGAAGCCGGCGCCGCCCCCGGTCAAGTCCGCGGCCGAGGAGCTCGGTCTCCCGGTGCTCCAACCGGGCGACCGCGACGAGATCCGGGCGGCCCTGGCGTCGGTCGATGGCCTCGATCTGGCCGTGGTGGTCGCCTATGGGCGGCTGTTGGGCCCCGATGCCCTTGCCATCCCTGCCCGCGGGATGCTGAACGTGCATTTCTCACTGCTTCCCAGATGGAGGGGGGCGGCGCCGGTCGCCAGGGCGCTCATGGCCGGCGACGAGATGACCGGGATCTCGGTGATCCGCCTCGACGAAGGCTTCGACACCGGCCCGGTGCTGACCGCTCAAGCCATCGACATCGACCCCGAGGAGAACGCAGGCGAGCTCACCTCCCGATTGGCAGGGGCGGGGGCCCGGCTCCTGGTGGATGTGATCCCCGCCTACCTCAGCGGGGAGCTGGAGCCGGTGGCCCAGAGCGACGAGGGCATGACCTACGCGGCCAAGATCGAGCCGGCGGAGAGGCCGCTGGATCTGGGCGGCCACGCACGAGAGGCGGTCAATCGGGTGCGGGCCCTGGCCCCGGAGCCGGGGGCGACACTCGTCATCGACGGTGAGCCTCATCAGGTGCTGCGAGCCAGGTCTCACCCGAGGACTCCCGGTACCGGGCTCTGGGCCAGGCTCGGCGGGGACCTGGTGGCGGGCTTTGCCGACGGCGGAGTCGAGTTGGTCGAGATCTGGCCACCCGGCAAGAGGGCCATGAGCGGCAAGGCCTGGGCCCGGGGCCGGCACCGCGACTCCGGCACCGTGGGGTGAGCGATCCACTGGAGGCGAGGTCGATTGCCGCCGTAGTCGTGGGCAGGGTGCTCCGCTCCGGCGCCTACTCGAACGTCCTGGCCGAAACGGCGTCGGCCGAGTTGTCGCCCCGGGACCGCTCGAGGGTCAAAGCGCTGGTCTTCGGTGTCCTTCGTCGTCTCGAAGCGGTCGATGCCGCGCTCGAGGCGGCGGCGCAGCGCGAGCTCGATTCGCTGGACCCGGCGCTACTCGACCGGCTGAGGGTGTCGGGGTTCGAGATCCTGTACGGCCGGCTTCCTGCCGCGGTGGCGGTCAGCGCCGGGGTCGACCTGGTTCGGGCGGTCAATCCCAGGGCCGCAGGTCTCGCCAACGCCGTTCTGAGAGGCATCTCGGGGCTGGAACGGCCCGTCTCCGCCGGCGTGAGACTTCCCCGTTGGCTGGTCACGAGGCTCTCGGACGCCTGGGGCCCCGAGCGAGCAGAGGAGTTCGCCGCCGCCTCCGGCATCGAGCCGGAGCGGGTGGTGAGGGTGCGGGCCGGGACATCCGGGGGTCATGCCGGGATACCCGGAGCCCTCGCCGTCGACCCGGGGCCGATCCCCGGCGGGACGGTGGTCCAGGACGCGGCATCGATCGCAGTCGGCAACGTGGTGGCGGCGGAGCCGGGGATGACCGTGCTCGACCTGGCTGCGGCACCCGGGGGAAAGACGTTGCATCTCGTCGACCAGGTCGGTCCCCACGGGGTGGTGGTCGCTCTCGATCGGCACCGGAGGCGGGTCGAGGACGGAGCGCGCCGGGTGCCGGAGGCCAGGTGGGTGTTGGGAGACGGCACCCTGCCACCATTTGCCGGGAGGAGCTTCGACCGGGTGTTGGTGGATGCCCCGTGCAGTGCCTTGGGCACGTTGCGCCGGAGGCCCGAGATCCGCTTCCGGGTCACCGAGGCCGTGGTCGAGGATCTGGCGCTTCTTCAGCGGCGGATCCTCGAGGAAGCGCTCGAGCTGCTCGCCCCGGGCGGGCGTCTCGTCTATTCGGTGTGCACCATCACGCCTGAGGAGACCATAGGGGTCACGCGGAACCTCGACTTCACGCCCCCCGACCTGCCGGGGGAGGTGTGGGGCGACGGGCGCCTGCTCGCACCACATCTGACCTCCACCGATGGGATGTTCATCGCCGTGCACCAGGGTTGACCGCCCGCTCCGTAGAATCTGGGAGACGATGTCGAAGCTGAAGATTGCGCCGTCACTGCTCGCCGCGGACTTCTCCTGTCTGGAGAGACAGATCCGGCAAGTCGAGTCGGAGGCGGACTGGCTCCATATCGACGTCATGGACGGTCATTTCGTCCCCAATGTCTCCTTCGGGATCCCTGTGATCAGCGGCATTCGCCCCGTGACCGGCCTCTATTTCGACTGTCATCTCATGACCACCAACCCCGGCGCCTTTCTCGCCGAGCTCTCGGCAGCGGGTGCAGATCTGGTGACGATGCACATCGAGGCGGTGCCCGACCCGAGCCTCGACGCCAAGCGCACCCGTGATAACGACCTCGCTTTCGGACTCGTCTGCAACCCGGCCACTCCTTTCACGGCCGTCAGCCCATTTCTCGAATTGTGCGATGTGGTGCTGTTCATGTCGGTCGAGCCCGGTTTCGGGGGTCAGAGCTTCATCCCCGAGGTTCTGCACAAGGTGGAGGCGGCGAGAGAATGGGTTGAGGACCGGGGGTTGGCTACCGATATTCAGATCGACGGAGGAATTGCCCCCGAGAACGCTCGTCTGGCCTTCGAGGCCGGGGCGAACGTGCTCGTCGCCGGAACGGCGATCTTCGGGGCCGATGACCCGTCAGCGGCAGCAGCCGAACTGAGAAGGGCAGCAGAACAGTTATGAGCGAAAGAGTCCTCATCGCGGACGACGATCCGGACATCCTCGCCGTGGTCCAGGTCAATTTCGAGCTGGAGGGATTCGAGGTGGAGGCCGCGGTCGATGGCGAAGATGCCTTGCAAAAGGCAACAGCCAACCCGCCTCATGTCATCGTCCTCGACATCATGATGCCGCGCATGGACGGTCTCACCGCCCTCCACCGGTTGCGGAGCCAGGCGTCGACGGGGAACATCCCGATCATCCTGCTCACCGCCCGCGGCCTCCCCGAAGACCGGGTGCGGGGTCTCGAGCTGGGCGCCGACGACTACATCACCAAGCCGTTCGACATCAACGAGCTGGTGGCCCGGGTCCGGGCCGTGGTGAGGCGGACCCAGGCCGCCCGCGACCTCTCGCCCCTGACCGGTCTCCCCGGGAACTTCAAGATCACCGGCGAGGTGGAGGAGCGAATCTCCTCGGGGCGGGATTTCGCCCTGGTGCATGGGGATCTGGACAACTTCAAGGCATTCAACGACCACTACGGCTTCATGCGTGGCGACGAGGTCATCCGCTTCTGCGCCAAGTGCTTCAACGACGCCTCCGACAGTCTCGGCATCGCCGGGGCGTTCGTCGGGCACATCGGCGGCGACGACTTCGTGGCCATCATCCCACCCGAGGTCTCCGAGTCCTTCTGCAAGGAGGTGATCGAGCGATTCGACGACGGGATCCTCGACCTGTACGACACCGCCGATGCCCTGCGCGGGTATATCGAGGTCATCGATCGTCGTGGCGAGCGGTTTGCCTTCCCTGTCGTGTCACTCTCACTGGGTGTAGCGTCTACCGACGTGCGCGAGATCAACACCCAATGGGAGGCGTCGGCGATCGCGGTGGAGATGAAGGAATTCGCCAAGAAGCAGCAGGGCTCCACCTACCGGATCGATCGACGCGCCGGTTAGGCACCCGGGTGGGCGACGCCCGGCACATCCGGCGCGCCATCGAGCTCGCCTCGTCGCAACACACCCATCCCAACCCACGGGTCGGCGCGATTCTCGTCGACGAGACCGGTTCTGTGGTCGGGGAGGGTGCCCACATCGGTCCCGGCAACCCTCACGCCGAGGTGGTGGCACTCGACCGAGCCGGGGCCAAGGCCAGGGGATCCACTCTCTACGTGACGCTCGAGCCGTGCAGCCACCACGGTCTCACCCCTCCGTGCGTCGATGCCATCGTCTCCGCCGGCGTGGCCAGGGTCGTCGTCGGCGCCATCGACCCCGACCCGCGGGTCTCGGGGTCGGGGGTGTCGAGGCTGCGAGACGCCGGGCTCGAGGTGGTGACCGACGTCGTGGCCGACGAGGCGGTCGCCGTCGACCCGGCCTACTTCCATCATCGGAGGACGGGCCTTCCTTTGGTGACCCTGAAATCGGCGATGACACTGGACGGGTCGGTGGCCGCCGTCGACGGCACTTCGCAGTGGATCAGCTCCGAGGAGGCGCGGCACGACGCCCATCTTCTACGGGCGACGATGGACGCCGTGGTGATCGGGGCGGGGACCCTGCGCAACGACGACCCGCTTCTCACCGCCCGTCTCCGGGACGGGAGCGAGCATCAGCCGGTGCCGGTGATCGTCGCCGGCACGCAGGAACTGCCAACGGACAGCCGGATCTGGGAGAGGTCTCCGGTGGTATTCGGCGCCACCGCGATGGATGTCCCCTCGGGCGAGGTCATCGTCGTGGCCTCGGAGCACGGGTTGCCCGATCCCGAGGCTGTCGCCAGGGCTCTCGCCGAGCGCGGCCATCTCGATGTCCTCCTCGAGGGTGGGCCGGGACTGGCCGGCGCCTGGTGGCGTGCGGGAATCGTCGGCCGCGGGGTTATCTACGTCGCGGCAAGGGTTGGGGGCGGACGGGGGATCTCCCCACTGGCGGGGGATTTCGCGACCATGCCACAATCGCGGGAAGTGAATATTCGAGATGTCCGCATGGTTGGCCCCGATATCAGAATCGAGTTCGATTAGATGTTCACCGGGATCGTCGAGCACATGGGATCGGTCATGTCCGTCGAGAGTGCGGGCGAGGGGGTGCATGCCATCCTCGACGCCGGCCCGCTCGACGGTATCGAGCCCGGTGATTCGATCGCGGTCAATGGGGTGTGTCTCACGGCCGTGGATGTGGGACGGGACGGGGCGGTGGCCGTGGACATGGTGAAAGAGACCTTGGGACGGTCGAATCTGGCGGCTCTCCAGGCCGGGGACCCGGTCAACCTCGAGCGGCCGATGCCGGCCGACGGGCGCTTCGATGGGCACATCGTCCAGGGGCACGTCGACGGGGTCGGGGTGGTCATGTCCATCGAGCCCGAAGGCCAGGGGAAGCGGATGGGTGTGGAGGTCCCCCAGCCCCTGCTTCGCTACATGGTGGAGAAGGGCTCGGTCACCGTCGACGGGGTGAGCCTGACGATCGCCTCGATGACCGACGAGGGATTCGAGGTGGCATTGATCCCGCATTCGTTGTCGGTCACCACCCTTGGTTTGCGCAAGGTGGGGGAGATGGTCAACCTCGAGGTTGACGTGCTGGCCAAGTACGTCGAGAGACTGCTGAGGGCCCCGGTATGAGTTTCGCCCTGATCGAGGACATCATCGCCGCCGTGGGCCGTGGTGAGATGGTCATCATGGTCGACGACCAGGATCGCGAGAACGAAGGCGATCTGATCGTCGCCGCCGACACGGTGACACCGGAGCAGATCGGGTTCATGCTCCGCCACACGAGTGGCATCGTCTGTCTCCCGGTGATCGGCGAGCGCCTCGACGAGTTGGACCTGCCGATGATGGTCGCCCGAAACACCGACGTGAGACGCACCGCGTTCACTGTGTCCATCGACGCCCGGGAGGGGACCACCACCGGCATCTCCGCCTCCGATCGGTGGAAGACCATCCACACCGTGCTCGATCCCGACTCCAAGCCCCACGATCTGGCCCGACCCGGCCACATGTACCCGCTGCGCTACGAGCCGGGAGGGGTTCTGAAGCGGGCCGGGCACACCGAGGCCGCCGTCGACCTCGCCCGGCTCGCCGGGCGGTATCCGGCCGGGGCCCTCGCCGAGGTCATGAATGACGACGGCACGGTGGCGCGACTGCCCGAGTTGGAGCGGTTCGCAGCGAAGCACGGGATGATGATCGGCACCATCGCCGACCTCATCGCCTACCGGCGGCATCAGGAGAGACTGGTGGAGCGGGTGGTGGAGGCGAGGATCCCTACCGAGCACGGGACGTTCACCGCGGTCGGCTACCGATCCCTGGTCGACGATCGTCAGCACATCGCCCTGGTGATGGGTGATCTCGGCGACGGGGAGTCGGTCTTGACCCGAGTCCACTCGGAGTGCCTGACCGGCGACGTGTTCGGCAGCCTGCGCTGTGATTGCGGCGATCAGCTCGACCTGGCCCTGGCTCGGGTCGGCGCCGAGGGGCGGGGAGTCGTCCTCTACATCCGGGGCCATGAGGGTCGCGGGATCGGCCTCCTCCACAAGCTCGCCGCATACAAGCTCCAGGATGAGGGGATGGACACCGTCGACGCCAACGTGAACCTCGGCCTGCCCGTGGACGCCCGCGACTACGGGGTGGGGGCCCAGATCCTCTATGACCTCGGGGTGCGCTCGATGCGGCTGATGACCAACAACCCGACCAAGCGGGCAGGGATCGAGGGATACGGTCTCTCGATCCTGGAGCAGGTCCCGCTCCGCATCGACGCCAACGACGAGAACCGCAGCTACCTGCAGGCGAAGGCGAGCCGTCTCGGGCACCAGATGGATCTGGGTCAGGGGGCATGACCCGTTTCGTCGAGGGTGGCACCGACGCCGGCGGGCTCCATATCGGGGTCGTCGTCGCCACCTGGAACCGCACGGTGACGGACCGGCTGCTGGATGGCGCCATTGCGGCTCTCGAGGAGATCGGAGCCGAAGAGGTGACGGTGCTCCGGGTCCCCGGGGCACTAGAGCTGCCGGTTGGCGCACTGAGCCTCGTCGAGGCGGGTTGCGACGCCGTGGTCGCCATCGGCACCATCATCCGTGGCGACACCGATCATTACGAGATCGTGGTGCGCGAGTCGACGGCCGGGGTCGCCGCCGTGGCCCTCGACACCGGGGTGCCGGTTACCAATGCAATCCTGGCCGTGAACGAGTATGCCCATGCCATGGAACGGGCCGCGGAAGGGCCATCCAACAAGGGCTACGAGGCGGCGGCGGCCGCGGTATCGACCGCCTTGGCCCTGCGCGCCATCGGGGACGACTGAGAGTCGAATGCCGGTTTGACCCTTCTCACTGATAAGCTCAACGCACAATCGATGGCAAGAGCGGAAGCTGCTGCTTCCCCACCCGGCCGCCAGGTCGAACCGGCGAGCCGTGGTCCCGAGGGTCGAATGAGTCGGCTCATGGCAGCAGGTTCCACCCTGCTGCCTTTTTATTGCCGGAAAGTGGTTGCGAATCAACAGGAGGTAACAGCATCACCAACGAGCTCCGTGTGAACGGCGCGATCAGAGCCAAAGAGGTGCTGGTGATTGCACCCGATGGCGCACAGATCGGAGTGAAGCAACTCAACGAGGCGATGTGGCTCGCCGAGCAACTCGATCTGGATCTCGTCGAAGTGGCACCCAACGCCAAGCCGCCGGTGTGCCGCCTGATGGACTACGGGAAGTACAAGTACGAGCAATCGGTGAAGGCACGCGAGGCTCGGAAGAAGCAGACCCGGACCACCATCAAAGAGCTACGCATGAAAGTGCGGATTGGGGAGCACGACTTCGACATCACCCGACGCAAGGCCGAGGAGTTCCTCGACGACGGGGACAAGGTCAAGGTGACGATCCGCTTCCGAGGGAGGGAGCAGGAGCGTCCCAGCTTCGGCAAGGAGCTGCTCGACCGATTGGCCGAGGAGTTGTCGGACGCAGGTCTCGTCGAGCAGAGCCCCAAGCTCGAGGGTCGGAGCATGACGATGGTGATCGCGCCAACCAGACGGGTCAAAGCCGTCGTCGACCGGGTCGACGATGTGCTGTTCGAAGAGGAGTAGGACCGACAGGAGGTAGCTGTGCCCAAGATGAAGACACACAGCGGTGCGAAGAAGCGGATCAAGGTCACAGGTTCCGGCAAGTACATGAGGCGTCAGTCAGGACGCGGTCATCTGCGGCTGGCAAAGGGGAAGGACACCTTCCGGCGCAGGGCGGGTCAGGTGGAGCTGGCCCCCGGCGACGCCAAGATCGCCAAGAAGCTGCTCGGTCGTTGAGAGCCCAGGAGGTATGAGATGGCACGTGTCAAACGCGCGGTTCACGCCAAGAAGTCGCACAAGAAGGTTCTCGATCGAGCCAAGGGGTACAAGGGGGCGAGAAGTCGTCGCTACCGGACCGCCAACGAGCAGGTCATGCACGCGATGCAGGACGCGTTCCGCGATCGTCGCGCCCGCAAAGGCGAGTTCCGCCGGCTGTGGATCTCCCGGATCAACGCCGCCGCCCGTCAGAACGGGACCACGTACTCCCAGTTGATCGCCGGGCTGAAGGCAGCCGACATCGAAGTCGATCGCAAGATGCTGGCCGAGATGGCGGTCAACGATCCCGGCGCCTTCGCCCAGCTCGTCGAGGCGTCCAAGAAGAGCTGACACCCACCGCGCGGGACGCTGATGGAAGGGCCACTGGGCCATCGCAACCGGCGCGTGGTCGAGGCGGCCCGGCTTCACAAGTCCCGGGAGCGCCGCCGACTGGGCCGCACCCTGCTCGAAGGCCCGAATCTGCTGGCCGACGCCCTCGCCAACGGTGTGGTTCCCGAGGTGGTGCTCGCCGCGGCCGACGACGAGGTGACAGCCGGGCTCGCCGAGCGTCACGGCTTCGAGTTGGTGACGGTCGACGAGCCGGCGCTGGCCAGGCTCGCCGGCACCAGGACACCGCGGGGGCCGGCCGCCGTGATCTCGATCCCTGCGATCGCCACGTCGCCGGGGGCCCATCTCCTCGTGTCGTGGGGAGTGAGCGACCCGGGAAATGTGGGGACCCTGATCAGGACGGCCGCGGCGTTCGGCTGGGACTTCGGGCACACCCCCGGCTCCGCCGATCCCTGGTCGCCCAAGGCGCTCCGGGCCGGAGCCGGCGGCCACTTCCGAATCGGGATACGCCCGGTCGAGACGGTCCTCGAGCTGCTGACCGCCGGCTTTGTGGCGGTCGCCTCCGTCGTCTCGGGCGGCATCGCCCCTTCCAGCCTTCCTTCGGGGCGTTACGCCCTGCTTGTCGGTGAGGAGTCCTCCGGCCTCCCGGCCGAGGTGGTGGGGAGCGCCCCCGTCAAGGTCACCATCCCGATGCCAGGGGGCATCGAGAGCCTCAATGCGGCGATGGCGGCGGGGATCATCGTCCACCAGCTCTCCAAACCCGAAGGAGAGCATGGGGGTCGGGTCTAACCTGCCGCCGAGATGGATCCCAGATCGGTGCTCGACGATGTGCTGGCTGAGGCGCCGACCCTGGTGGAAGGCGCCTCGTCTCTCGACGCCCTGGA
>JBOGEU010000510.1:0-4097 GCA_050741995.1 Acidimicrobiia bacterium
CGCGAAACGCAATGATCGTCGAGGTCATCGCCGTCGGCACCGAGTTGCTGCTGGGACAGATCGTCAACTCGAACACGTCGACGATGGGAGCCGCACTGGCGGAGCGCGGCTTCGACGCCCACTACCAGCAAACGGTGGGAGACAATCTCGATCGGATTGCCTCCGCCATCGAGGTCGCCCTTGGTCGTGCCGACGCCATCATCATCACCGGCGGCATCGGGCCCACCCAAGACGACATCACACGTGAGGCGGTGTGCGCCGCGACCGGGCTCGAGATGGTGTTCAGCGAGGAGTACGCAAGCCACCTGCGTGAGTGGTGGGCGCGCCGCGGACGGGAGATGCCGGAGAGCAACTTGCGTCAGGCCCATCACCCCGTCGGCGCCGAGCTGATCCCCAATCCGCGGGGCACCGCACCCGGTCTGGCGCTTCGGCACCATGGCCGGTGGATCTTCTGTGTGCCCGGCGTGCCGGCCGAGATGGAGTACCTGCTCGTCGAGGAGGTCCTGCCCAGGCTGGCGTCTGCATCCGGCGACCAGCAAGTGATAGCCAGCCGTCTCCTCCGCACCTGGGGGAAGCCGGAGTCGGAGGTGGCTGAGATGCTCGACGACCTCTACACCGGCTCGATCAACCCGTCCCTTGCCTTTCTCGCCTCGAACTCCGAGATCAAGGTTCGGATCACCGCCAAAGCATCCAGCCCCTCCGAGGCACGGCAGCTGATCGAGCCCATGGAGCACGAGGTCCGGTCACGGCTCGGGGACATCGTCTTCGGGTCGGACGACGAGACCATCGAGCGGGTTCTGATGAGACTTCTCTCCGACCTCGATTACACGATCGGCACCGCGGAGTCGATGACCGGGGGCATGATCACTGCCCGCCTCACCGACATGCCCGGCTCTTCGGCGGTGGTCAAAGGTGGTCTCGTCGCCTACGACTCGGAGTTGAAGCAGAAGCTGCTCGGGGTGGCCGACATCAGGGAGGTGGTCAATGTCGAGACTGCGCTCGCGGTGGCCACAGGGGCACAGGCTCTCCTCGGTGTCGACGTGGCGATCTCGGTCACGGGCTCCGCAGGGCCCGAGCCGCTGGAGAAGCCGGTGGGAACGGTCGTGATCGGCGTCGCCACCCCGGACGAGGTCCGGGCGCGGGTCCTGAAGTTCACCGGCGACCGGGAGCGGGTCCGGACCTATGCCGGCACGGCCGCCCTTCATCTGGCCCGTCTCGCTCTCATCGGCAAGTGGTGGAAGGACAAATAACCCGGACCTTCGTCGCGGTGCCGCTGCCCAAAGAGGTGCGGATGGCGCTGGCCGACCGTCTCGGGCCGCTGGTCATGCCGGGCAAGGTGGTCCCTGCCGAGAACTGGCACCTCACCCTGCGTTTCCTGGGGCGGACCGACCAGGTGGCCTACGAGCGGTTGCTCGCAGCGCTCGACGCGTCCGAGCTCGGCTCTCGGTTCGAGGTCGGGCTCGGTGAGATGGGCGCTTTCCCACGCGTCACCAAGGCGACGGTGGTGTGGCTTGCCGTGAGCCGTGGTGCCGCCCGTCTCGGAGAGCTGGCGGCTGTCGCCGAGGAGGCGGCGCAGAGCGCCGGGTTCGGGCCCGCGGACCGGCCGTTCCGCCCCCATCTCACATTGAGCCGGGTGCGGCCGGCGCAGGACGTGAGCCGGGTGGTCGAGGGATTTCGGGGTGCCGGTGTCGATTGGCGGTGCGGGTCCATCGTGGTCTACCGGTCCCATACCGGTCGGGGCGGCGCCAGATACGAGCCGCTCGAGACTTTCACGTTGACCCGGTAAATCACCCGCACGAACACCTGTTCGGCCTAGTATCCCCGGTGCGAAGCGTTCTTGTCACAGCCGGCAAATACGTTTGACCGTCATAGGACCCGTGTAAAAAGGACCGAGGAAGGAGCCGAGAATGGAACGAGACAAAGCCCTGGACATGGCGGTCAGCCAGATCGAGCGTCAGTTCGGCAAGGGCGCCATCATGAAGATGGGGGAGGCGGCCCTCCGCAAGGTCGACGTGATCTCGACCGGCGCCCTGTCCCTGGACCTGGCTTTGGGGATCGGTGGCGTCCCCCGGGGGCGGATCGTGGAGCTGTACGGGCCGGAGAGCTCGGGGAAGACCAGTCTCGCCCTCCACATCGTGGCCGAGGCCCAGCGCAACGGCGGCATCGCCGCCTTCATCGACGCCGAGCACGCCCTCGACCCGATCTATGCCAAGGCGATCGGGGTCGATGTCGACGAGCTCCTCATCTCCCAACCCGACACCGGGGAGCAAGCGCTGGAGATCGCCGACATGCTCATCCGCTCCGGTGCCCTCGATGTCCTGGTGGTCGACTCGGTGGCGGCCCTCGTCCCCCGGGCCGAGATCGAAGGCGAGATGGGTGACAGCCATGTCGGGCTTCAGGCACGGCTCATGTCCCAGGCCTTGCGCAAGCTGGCCGGAAACCTGAACAAGTCGAGGACAACCGCCGTGTTCATCAATCAGCTTCGGGAGAAGATAGGCGTGATGTACGGGAGCCCTGAGGTAACCCCCGGTGGACGGGCGCTCAAGTTCTATTCAACGGTTCGTCTCGACATCCGGCGGGTCGAGACCATCAAGGACGGCGCGGAGAGTGTCGGCAACCGGGTGAAGGTGAAGGTGGCCAAGAACAAGATGGCCCCGCCGTTCCGGCTCGCCGAGTTCGACATCATGTTCGGACAGGGGATCTCCCGTGAGGGCAGTCTTCTCGATGTCGCCGTCGATCACGGGGTGGTCAAGAAGAGTGGCGCCTGGTTCACCTTCGACGACGACCAGTTGGGCCAGGGCCGGGAGAACGCCAAGCGCTTCCTGCGGGAGAACCCGGAGGTGGCCATGCAGCTCCAGGCCAAGGTCTACGAGCTGATCACGCCCCGCGACCCGGATACCGAGGGAGAAGTGGCCGATGACCAGGGGAAAGAGGCCGTGACAGGCAGCGGGGAGCAGGCACCCGGCGAGGAGTAGTCGTTTTCGGTTTCGTCAACGGCGTGTACCATCGGTATCCGACACACGGAAAACAGCTTGAAACGCATGCCGGATACGAGACCGAAAAGGAGGAGCGACCGAACCGACGGGTGATCCATACCCGCTTTCGAAGTCAGCTTCTCTTCGTGTGCCGAGCCTCAAGGGGCTCGGCACGTTGCGTCTCATAGCCGGGGAAGGGACCAACGATGGACAACGTGACGATCTGGCTCACGGTGCTGGGGGTGGTCATCGGTCTCGGGTTCGGGTACCTCATCGCCCGTCTCGCCATTGCGAAGCGTCGGGAGCGTGACGGGGTCTCGGCCGAGGACATGGTGACTTCGGCCCGACTGGATGCCCAGCGGATCCTGTCCAAGGCCGAAGAGGAGGGCCGGGCCAAGGCCGAGGCATATCGGGAGCGGGAAGAGGCGAATCTGGAGCATCGGCGTCTCGAGATCTCCAACCTGGAATCGAGGATGGGTCAGAAGGAGGAGACGCTCGACCAACGCGCATCCAATCTCGCCCAGAGGGAGAAGATGCTCATCGACCGCGAGGAGGAGCTCAACGGAACCCGAGGGGACCTGGAGCGTCTCAAGGAGGAGGCTCGGTTCCGTCTGGAGCAGATGGCAGGGATCGACGTCGCTGCAGCCAAGTCGGAGATGTTGGCTCAGGTGGAAGACGAGGCGCGGCGCGAGGCGATGATCGTGGTCCGCGATCTCGAGATCAAGGCCCGGGAAGAGGCCGACCGGCGCGCCCGCAGGATCCTGGCCACCGCAATCCAACGACTTGCATCCGAGGTGGTGACCGAGACCACGGTGTCGGTCATCCAGCTCCCGTCGGACGACATGAAAGGCCGGATCATCGGCCGTGAAGGGCGCAACATCCGCGCGCTCGAGACGGCCACCGGCGTGGAACTGATCGTCGACGATACGCCCGGGGCCATCATCCTCTCCAGCTTCGACCCGTTCAGGCGCGAGGTCGCCCGGCAGGCGATCGAGCGGTTGATCGCCGACGGCCGCATCCATCCCGCGCGCATCGAAGAGGTCGTCGAGAAGGTGAAGACGGACATGGAGGACACCGTTCGGCGCGAGGGCGAAGCTGCTGCGTTCGAGCTCGGCCTGTACG
>JBOGEU010000511.1:0-4019 GCA_050741995.1 Acidimicrobiia bacterium
CCGGGTCCTCCCCGGTCATGGCCCGGAGACGACGATTGGGAAAGAGCGGGCGACCAATCCGTTTCTGCAACCGTGAGCGAGCGGAGGCGCGGTGACATCGAAGCCACACCGTTAACCTCCCGGCTCCTATGACTTTCCAGCCGCCCAAGGGCACCGATGACATCGGCGCGCCCGAATCGCACCTCTGGGCTCACGTGCTCCGGGTGTGGGAGACCTGGGTGGACCGGTACGGGTACCCGCTGGTGATGACCCCGATCTTCGAGGCCACCGAGCTCTTCGAGAGGGGGGTCGGCGACGACACCGAAGTGGTCACCAAGCAGATGTACACCTTCACCGACAAGGGGGGACGATCGCTCACCTTGCGTCCCGAAGGCACCGCCGGCGTGGTCAGGGCGTTTCTCGGCTCGGGGGCGAAGGGCGCGTGGAAAGGCGCCTATTCCGGCCCGATGTTCCGCTACGAGCAGCCACAGGCCGGGCGACGTCGCCAGTTCTGGCAGTTGGGAGTGGAGTATTTGGACGTCGAGGGTCCGGCCGCCGATGCCGAGGTGATCGAGCTCGGCTTTCGCTTCCTGACCGCGGTCGAGGTGCCCGGTCTCGAAGTGGTGCTCAACTCGCTGGGAGACGAGGTGTGCCGTCCCGGTTACGTGGCCACGCTGCGGGCGTATCTCGAGGAACGACGGCCGGCGCTGTGCGACGACTCGGTGTCCTTGATCGAGGTGAACCCGCTCCGGGTGCTCGACTGCAAGCTCTGCGCCCCGGTCCTGGTAGATGCACCGGCCATGAAAGACCATCTCTGTGAGCCGTGCGCCGCCCACTACCAGGTGGTGAAGTCCGGTCTGGCCGGACTCGAGATCCCCTACCGGGAAGACGGGCGGCTGGTGCGCGGCCTCGACTACTACACCAGGACTGCATTCGAGTATCTCGCCACCGATCTCGAGGCTGCTCAGAATGCCGTGGGTGGCGGTGGACGCTACGACGGTCTGGCCGAGACCATCGGCGGGCGGCGGGCGCCCGGCGTCGGGTTGGCTCTCGGGGTGGATCGGATCATTCTCGCTTCGACACTTCAGTCGAAGTCGACAGTGGACGTCTACGTGGTGTCGGAGGCCGACTCCGAAGCTGCCCTGATTGCCGCTTCCACCTTGCGCAGGAGCGGACTCCGGGTCGATTTCGACACCGAGGGCCGGTCGGTCAAGGCCCAATTCCGTGCCGCCGTGCGCTTAGGGGCCCGGGCGGTGGTGGTCGTTGACGGCAGAGACGACCAGGTCGACGTGCGGATCGACGAAGAGAGGTCGCAGATGGAGCTGGGCAAGGTCGCGGATTGGCTGGAGACCCGGCTCCGATGAGGACCCATGGCGCCGGTGCTCTCCGTGAGTCTGCAATCGGGGAGCGGGTGACCGTCGCCGGCTGGGTGCAGCGGCGACGAGACCACGGTGGCATCGCCTTTCTCGACGTCCGTGATGCGACCGGAGTCATCCAGGTGGTGGCCGATCCCAGCGCGCACGAGACCGTGGCCGAGCTCCGCATGGAGTACTGCATCTCGGTCACGGGCACCGTCCGGGCCCGGCCCCCCGGCACCGAGAACCGGGATCTGCCGACCGGCATGGTGGAAATCGGAGTCGAGGACCTCGAAGTCCTCTCCCCGGCCGACACGTTGCCCTTCATGATCGATGATCGGGTCGAGGTCGACGAGCGGGCCCGGCTTCGCTATCGCTACCTGGACCTGAGACGCCCCCGGATGGCGGCGAACCTGAGGGCGCGCTCCCGGGCCACGGCTGCGATAAGGCGAACCCTCGACGACCAGGGGTTTCTGGAAGTGGAGACACCCACCCTGATCAACAGCACACCGGAAGGGGCGAGGGACATGCTGGTGCCGTCGCGTCTCCGGGCCGGTGAGTTCTACGCCCTCCCGCAGTCGCCCCAACTCTTCAAGCAGTTGTTGATGATCTCGGGTGTCGAGCGCTACTTCCAGATCGCCCGCTGCTACCGGGACGAGGACTTTCGCGCCGATCGTCAGCTCGAATTCACCCAACTCGATCTCGAGGGCTCGTTCTGGGGCCAGGATGACGTGCTCGACGCCATCGAGAGTGTCCTCGTGGCCGTGGCCAAGGAGCTGAGGGATGTCGACGTTCCACGGCCCTTCATCCGTCTCACCTGGCAGCAGGCGATGGATCGGTTCGGGACGGATAAGCCCGATCTCAGGATCGCTCCCGAGATCGTCGATCTCTCGGATCTGTTCGAGAGGACCGGGTTCGGTGTTTTCCAAGGCGCCCTCGACAGTGGAGGCACGGTGCGCGGGATCAATGTGGGGCCCCAGGAGTGGCCCCGTTCGCGTGCCGACGCCATGACCGAACGGGCCAAGGAGCTCGGGGCGAAGGGCCTGGTGTGGATGTTGGTCGACGACGACGGGTCGTTGCGCTCTCCGGTGGCCAAGTTCCTCGCCGAGCCCGAGATGACGGGGATCACCAACTCCCTGTCGGCCGGTCCGGGCGATGTCCTGCTCCTCGCCGCCGACCGCTGGCGGGTCGCGGTTCAGGTGCTGGGTGGGCTCCGCAACGAGTTGCTCCGGCCCGAGGGCCACGACGATCTGGCCTTCCTCTGGGTGGTCGATTTCCCGCTCTTCGAGGAGGACGAGGACGGCTCGATGACGTTCTCCCATCACCCGTTCACCTCGCCGGCCTCCTTGGAGGAGATGCGCTCCAACCCGTTCGGGGCCCTGTCCAAGGCGTACGACGCGGTCCTCAACGGTGTGGAGCTCGGCTCTGGCTCGGTCCGTATTCACGAGCCGGCCGTCCAGAGACAGGTCTTCGACCTCCTCGGCATCGACTCAGAGACTGCAGAGAAGAGATTTGGCTGGTTCCTCGAAGCGTTGAACTACGGGACTCCGCCCCATGCCGGGTTCGCCTTCGGGATCGACCGCTTGGTCATGGTGCTCCAGGGCGAGACCTCGATACGTGAAGTGATCCCCTTCCCCAAGACCCAGAGCGGTGTCGACCCGATGACCGGGGCCCCGACCTGGGTCGACGATGCACAGCTCGATGAGTTGGGCATCGCACTCACCGAGCGGGCGCTGGCGCGACGTGACCAGGACGAAGACGAAGACGAGGACGATTAGCCCTCGAGCGCTTCGCATCCAATCGTGGTGAGATAGGGGCCCAAGTCGGTACCGTCCCCACCGATGAGCGATCTGTTCTCGGCGCGGGCGGACGATCTGACGGCTCGTGGTGCCCCCCTGGCCAGCCGGATGCGACCCCGCTCGTTGGACGAGGTGGTGGGCCAGCCGGCGCTGATGGCCGAGGGTGCCGCCTTCCGACGTCTGGTCGAGTCGGGACGGCCGGTGTCGATGCTGCTCTGGGGGCCACCCGGGACCGGCAAGACCACGCTGGCCCGGCTGGTCGCTTCCCAGGCGGAGGCCGCGTTCGAGACCCTGTCGGCCACCTCCGCCGGAGTGAAGGACATCCGTGAGGTGCTGGCAGGTGCCAAGAACCGTCTCGCCACCGAGGAGCGGCGGACCGTTCTCTTCCTCGACGAGATCCACCGCTTTGCCAAAAACCAACAAGATGCGTTGCTCCCCGGAGTGGAAGACGGCATTCTGATCCTGATCGGGGCCACCACCGAGAACCCGTTCTTCGAGGTGAACTCGCCGTTGATGAGCCGGATGACGCTGTTCCGCCTCGAGTCTCTCGGGCCCGACCAGGTATCGGAGCTGGCGCAGCGGGCCCTGGTCGACTCGGAGCGCGGGCTGGGCGACATGGGGCTGAGAATCGACTCCGAGGCACTCGAGGAGCTGGGCAATCGCACCGGCGGCGACGCCCGGCAAGCGCTCAATGCCCTGGAAGTCGCGGCCCTCCTTGCCTCCGGCGACAAGCGCGACTCCATCACGCTCGAGGACGTGGCCGAGGCCTTGCAGCGGCGAATCGTCCGCTACGACAAGGTGGGGGATCAGCACTACGACGTGATATCGGCCTTCATCAAGAGTGTGCGGGGCTCGGACCCCGACGCCGCTCTCTACTGGCTGTTCC
>JBOGEU010000512.1:0-11696 GCA_050741995.1 Acidimicrobiia bacterium
GGATGCCGACTCGGTCGATCTCGGCCTCGACGACGTCGCCGGGACGGAGGTAGAGCGACGCCGGGTCCTCGCTGAAGCCGGCGACACCGGACACGGTCCCGGTCGAGACGATGTCACCGGCGCTGTAGCCCATGGGGGAGTAGTGAGAGAGGATCTCCTCGATCGTGACCGACATGTTCCCGGTATTCGAGCTTTGCCGCACCTCGCCGTTGACCCGGAGCTCGACGTCGAGGGTGTGGGGGTCTCCGACCTCGTCGGGGCTCACGATCCAGGGGCCGATCGGGCAGAACGTGTCGATTCCCTTGCACAGGGAGAACACTCCGGACTTCATCTCCTCGCGCTGGATGTCACGGGCCGTGATGTCGTTGAACACGATGTAGCCACCGATGTACTCGTCGGCCTCCTCCGGGGAGAAGAACTTGCCGGACTTGGCGATCACCACGGCCAGCTCCAGCTCGTAGTCGAGTTCATTGGTCAGCTGATGGGGGTACACGATGGCTTGATCGGTCCCGATGATGGCGTCGATGTTCTGGAAGAAGACGATCCAGGGGAGGACCGGATGTGACCAGTTGACCCGGAGCGACTCCTCATGGTGCTCCTTGTAGTTGCCCGCGGTGTGGAAGAACTTCTTGGGGATGATCGGCGCCTCGAGCTGCACCCCGGCCAGGGGATAGGTGTTCCCCGTCCGCCCCACATCGGTCCCGCGCTCGAAATACGCTCGCATGCTGGGCACGTCGTACTCGACGACCTGGTCCTCCTCGACGTGACCGACTTTCCCTCCGTCGAATGTGACCAGTTTCATGGCATTCCTCCACAGAACGAGAGATTTGAGCTTTGATCAAACCTAGCAGGATCGGGTGGTGGCCGATCTGGTGCTAGCGGTCGGAGACTCTTGCCTCACTCTCGGCGACCATGGCGTCGTCCTCTTGCTCACGGAGCAGGGCGATGGCGCGGACCATCGTGCGGCTGAGATGAGCCTGCAACTCGGTGGCAGCAATCTCAGGATCGCCCGAGGCACAGGCCTCGACCAGGACCCGGTGCTCTTCGACCCTTTGCTCGATGGTGCCTCGAACCGGCATCTGAAGACGCCGGTAGCGCTCGCTGTTGTCCCACAGCGAAGGAAGCAGGAGACGGAGCCAGCGCGAATCGGCGTAATGGTAGATCGACATGTGGAGCTTGGTGTGCACGTCGGGGGCGCTGCCGTTGTCGGCCCGGAGGGCGGCTTCGTACTCGTCGACCAGCCCGAGGAGGATGACTCGATCCTTGTCCTTGATGCGTGAGGCGGCCATGCGGACCGCCATGGACTCCAAGTCGAGCCGGATCTTGTAGGTGTCTTCGAGATCTGCAGCCGACATCTCGCAGACGATGACGCCCCGATGGGGACGACGCTCGATCAGGCCCTTCTGCTCGAGAAAGCGCAGTGCCTCACGTATCGGCACCGTACTCATCGACAGCCGGTCGACGTACTCCTGGAGCCGGATCGGCGAGCCGGGGGGTATCTCGCCGGAGACGATTGCCTCCCGAAGCTCGGCCAGCGCCACGTCGGCCAGGGTGCGAGCGCCGTCACCGGGGCGCAAAGGCATCAGACCTCCTCGTTTGGCGGAGGTGCTCGCGTGGCGAGACCCCGACAGATGTGCGTGTCGGACCCGACGGTGTGCCGACGGACACCCCCGAGCGCACACCAATCAGGACCGGCTCATGATAGGGGGCGCATTTCGACGGGGCCGGGCTGAGGAGGCCGCGATCCCCGGATCTCCAGGTCAGGAGCTCGCTCCGCCCGCCGAAGGCGAGATTCGGGCCGCCATCTCCATGAACTGCTCGTCCGACACCAGGCCGCCGTTGCGGATCGCGCGCTCCTTCACCTGTTGCAGAAGCGCGGCGTGGAGCTCATCGGGCAGATGGAGACCCAGTTCCTCGGTCTTTATCTTGATGCTGGGCAGCCCGCTTTTCTTGCCGAGGACCAGCCCTCGCCGGGCCCCGACCAGAGTGGACGAATAGGGCTCGATCGCCATCGGGTCGTGGAATTGGGCGGCCACCGCCCCACTCTCACGTATGAATAGATTCCGCCCTGTCACCGGCTTCCACGGGGCGAGCTCGTATCCGGAGAGACGCTGGACGGTATTGGCCACCTCCGATATCAGCTCGAGACGCATCGATGTCTCGGCGCCGTAGATCGCTTCGATGGCGATGGCGAACTCGGCCAGGTCGGTGTTGCCCGCCCGCTCACCCATCCCGTTGATGGTCCCCTGGATCCAGTCGGCCCCGGCGCGCACCGCCTCGATCGACCCTGCCGTCGCCAAACCGAAGTCGTCGTGCCCGTGCCAGTGGATGGCGTGGTCGTCGCCGACCCACCCGCGAGCGGTCCTCACCAGGTTTCCCACTGCCTCCGGGGCGGCAATCCCCAGAGTGTCCACCAGCGCGATTTCCTGAGCTCCAGCCTCGAGGGCCGAGGTGTAGATCTGCTCGAGGAAGGCGATGTCCGCCCTGCTGCCGTCGACCCCGAAGAAACAAACGGTGATCCCGTTGTCCACCGCATAGCCGACCGTGCCCACCACCCGCTCGGTGACGATCTCCCGGTCCAATCCGTACGCGGACAACTTGCTGTCGCTCACTGGGGCCTCGATGACCGCGGCCCGGACACCGAGACTCACCAGTTGCTCGACGTCTGCCGGCACCGCCCTGGAGAAACCCCAGATCTCGGCTTCGAGGCCGGCGGACATGATCAGCTCGAAGGCCTGCACGTCGTCGGCCGACACCCGTGGGAAGCCGGCCTCGATACGTTGCACCCCCAGCTTGTCCAATGCCTGGGCGATTTCCAGCTTGGCCTTGGGCCCGAGCGCCACGCCAACGGTCTGCTCGCCATCACGCAGGGTCGTGTCGTAGAGGCCGACACTGCGTCGCAGGGCGTCGTCAGCGGCAATCTCGTTTATGTCTCCGGTCCACACCTGGTCGTGGTCCAGCATGGAGTTCCCCTCAATCGCTAGCAAATATCAATGATAACATTTGTGGGCTGTTTTCAACTCGGTCCGCCGACCACTCATCCGCTCCCCGAGTAGAGATGACACCCGACGAAATGCCCCGGATCGACTTCGGTGACCGGCGGGGTCTGGGCGCATATCTCCATGACGTGTGGACAGCGAGTGCGGAACCGACACCCTGACGGGGGGTCGAGCGGGCTTGGCATCTCTCCCTCGATTCGCAGCTCAGGGCGGCGGTCACTCGGGTGCATGGGGAGTGCCGACTCGAATAGCCCCCGAGTGTAGGGGTGTCTCGGCTCCTCGAATATCTGCTCTACACCGCCCCTCTCGACGATGCTTCCCATGTACATCACCGCTACATGGTCGGCCATGTATCGCACAGTTGCCAGGTCGTGGGATATCAGGAGGAATGCGGTCCCCAGATCGGCCTGGATGTCCTTGAGGAGATTCATGACCTGGGCCAGAACCGACACAACGAGCGCCGATACCGGCTCGTCCAAGACGAGGAGACGGGGTTCGGTGATGAGTGCGCTGGCGAGCGCCACCCGCTGACGCTGGCCCCCGCTGAACTCGTGGGGGAACAGGTCGCCCTGCCAACGCTGCATCCCGACCTTCTCCAGGGTGATCCCCACCCTCTCCCTGATCTCGTCCTTCGATGTCTTGCGGTTGACCACCAGCGGCTCGGCGACGATGTCGCGGACCCGCATCCGCGGGCTCAGCGACGCCCACGGGTCCTGGAACACAGCCTGCACGCAGGTGCGAAACCACTTCAACTCGTCCCCGGTCAGCTGATACACGTCCCTGTCGTCGAGGGTGACCCTGCCTGCCGTCGGTGTCCGCAGTCGGAGGACGAGGCGGGCCGTGGTGGTCTTGCCACAACCGGACTCACCCACCAGGGCGAGGGTCTTCCCACGATCGATCGTGAAGCTGACGTCATCGACCGCCCGGACATGGCCCACCGTCTTGCCCCAGTACTTGCCGGCGGAGACCGGGTAGTGCTTGGTCAGGCCCTCGACCGCGATCAAGGGGTCGCCCATGGCGCCTCCTCGCTTCTCCAGCACGCAGCGAGGTGTTGCTCACCTGCGAGGAATGCGGGTGGGTATTCGCTCCGGCATCGGTCGATCACATGCGGGCAGCGCGGGGCGAACCGGCAGCCCGGGGGGAGATCGTTGAGCGACGGCGGCTGGCCGTCTATCGACTGGAGACGGGCCGACGTCGGCTCGGGCCGCGGTCGGGAGTCGAGTAGCGCCCTGGTGTAGGGGTGCCGGGGGTGATCGAAGATCTCGACGACCGGAGCTTGCTCGACGATGCGTCCCGCGTACATCACTGCCACCCGGTCGCAGGCCTCGGCGATCACGCCGAAGTCATGGGTGATGAGGATGATGCCGACTCCGGTCCGTGCCTGGAGATCCTTGAGCAGTCTCAGGTACTGGGCCTGGATGGTGACGTCGAGGGCAGTGGTCGGCTCGTCGGCTATCAAGACCTGCGGCTGGTAGGCCATCGCCATCGCCCCCACGATGCGTTGCTTCATCCCGCCGCTCAGCTGATGGGGGAAGCTGCGCAGCCTCCGCTCCGGGGCTGGGACCTGCACGCTCTTCATCGCCTCCACCTTCCGAGTGTGGACCTCGTCTGCCCTCAGGCTGCGGTCGTGGACCCGAATCGCCTCACCCAACTGGTTGCCGACAGAGAACACCGGATTCAACGACTGCTGCGGGTCCTGGAGGATCATCGAGATCTCGTTCCCGCGGACCTCACGCATCCCCTTCTCGGATAGGGAGAGGAGATCGCGCCCGTTGAGAATCACCTCTCCACCGACGATCCGGCCCGCCGGCTCTGGTGTCAGACGGACCAGGGACAGGGCGAGCATGCTCTTACCGCTCCCCGACTCGCCGACTATTCCCAGAGTCTCTCCGGCGTCGAGGTGTAGCGACACCCCATCGACCGCCTTTGTCGTTCCCCATCGCGTGTAGAGATATGTGCGCAGATCCCGGACCTCGAGAACCGCTGAGCCGCCGGCCATCGAGTCTGTTGCCGGGCTCCTGCCGTTGGTGGGGGCGCTCATTGCCGCTGTCTCATCTTCGGGTCGAGGAAGTCGCGCAACCAGTCACCCATCAGGTTCAGGGACAACACGACGACCAGGATGGCCAGCCCGGGGAAGAACGAGACCCACCAGGCGATGAGGATCTGGTCCCGCCCGTCGGCGACCATGACACCCCAGCTCGGATTCGGCCTCGGGATCCCGGCGCCGATGAAGCTCAGCGACGACTCCTCGAGGATCACCACCCCGACCTGGAGCGTGGCGAGGACGATGAGAGTGTTGGCCACGTTGGGAAGAACATGACGCAGGAGTATTCGCCACGATGATGCGCCGGCCACCCTGGCCCGGGCCACATACTCGGTCTCCCTGACGCTGAGCGTCTCCCCACGAACCTGCCGGGCGAAACTGGCCCAGATGGTGACGGCGATGATCGCGATGATCGTCACGAACGACGGGCCGATGGCCGCAACGATCACCAAGGCGAGCAGCACGTGCGGCAGCGAGAGGAAGGTGTCGATGAGCCAGCTCACGATCCGGTCGATCCAGCCGCCGTAATACCCGGCGAGCAGGCCCAGCGTGGAACCGACGACCGCCCCGATGAGAATGGTCAGGGTCGACACCGTCAGCGAGATCCGCGCCCCGTAGATCATCCGGGTCAGGATGTCCCGCCCCTGCTTGTCGGTGCCCAGGGGATAGGTCATGGACCCGCCGTCCGACCAGGCGGGAGGGATCAGCCGATCGCCCAGCACGCCTCGCAACGGGTCGTGGGAGGTGATCAGGTCGGCGAAGAGGGCGGGAAGGATCAGGACCACCACCACGACCATGATCGACAGCCAGGGGTAGCGATTCGAGCGACGCCCGCGACGCCAGCGACGACGGCCCGTCAGCTGGTCGAGCTCGCCGAACGGGGTCTCGTTGGCCTCCGAGAAGTCCCCGGCAGGGCGTGGCGGGTTGCGCAGCGACATCAGGTGACCGCCTTCTGCCCGAGGCGGACCCGCGGGTCGAGGTAGGCGTATGTGACGTCGATGAGCAGATTCATGATGACGATGGCGGCCGCGGTGAACAGGGCCAGCGCCTGGACCACCGGGAAGTCCCTGGCATTGGCCGCCTCGTAGGCGAGAAGACCTGCGCCCGGCCACGAGAAGACGATCTCGACCACGGTGGCGCCGGTGAGCATGCGGACCACGATCCCTCCGAAGAAAGTGAGCGGGGCGATCGAAGCCGGCTTCAACGCGTGCTTCCACACGACCTTGAACTCGGACAAGCCCTTGAGTCGGGCCAGCTTGACGTACTCGCTGCCCATGGTTTCGAGCATCGCCGATCGGAACAAGCGGAGCAGTGCGGCGATGCCGAAGATCGAGATGACGATGCTGGGCAGGATGTAGCTCTTCCATCCGGTGATCCCGGAGGTGGGGACGGCGTGCCACCGCACGGCGACGAACCAGATGAGGACGATCGCCAGCCAGAACTCGGGGACCGATTGCCCGAAGAGGGCGAGCCCCTTGGCGATCCGATCGATCAACGACCCCCTCTTGATCGCTGACAGGATTCCCATGGGGACTCCGATCACCAGCGTCATCACCGTCGCCACGACCCCCAGCTTCATCGAGTTGGGCAATCGATCGAGGATGACCGAGCCGGCTGTCTCGGTGGGATACTTGAACGACGGGCCGAACTCGCCCTTCATGGCGTTGCCCAGGAAGACGACGTACTGCTCGGGCAGGGACTTGTCGAGTCCCCACTTCGCCATCAGCGCCGCCTCGTCCTCCCGGCTCATGTCGACCGGCGCCAACACGTCGAGGGGGTCACCGGTGAGGCGGGCGAGGAAGAAGACCAGGATCGAAACGGCCAACAGGGTGAGCAGGCCTCGAACCGTGTTGATCAGGATGTAACGAGCCATCCGTCTACCGCCAATCGCTCTTGCATCGTGTGCCTGTCACAGACCCGGGTCCACAATGTAGAGACCGTCTCCGTGACGATCCGTGACGTAGATCAGACCGTCCTCGGTGGCGGTCACATCGTTGAACTGGATCGAATCGCGGCCTTCCGGGGCGGCGGGGACCAGATAGGCGACCTCGACCGGGTTCAGTGGATCGGAGAGGTCGTAGGCGCGGAGCCCACCTCCGAAGTACGTCAGATAGACGAGGTTGGGGTCGGTGAAGGACCCGGGTCTCATCTCGTGGAGATTGTGTGGGCCCCAGCGCACCCCCTCGGAGTGTCGCTCCCCGTGGGGCACGGGGAGGCGAGAGATCAGTCGCGGGTTGGCGTCGTCGGAGACATCGACCACCCAGACATGACGCTGGACACCTATCCACCGGGTCAATTGCTCGTCGGTGACCAGGACGATGCCTCTGCCCGGCAACCGAAAGGCGGTGTGCGTGTTGCGGCTCTCCGGGCCGAAGTCGAGCCGGCTCACCAGCTTGGGGTTGGACTTGTCGCTGGTGTCCAGGATCACGAGGCCGGCATCCCAGTACCCGGCATAGAGCCGGTCGCCGTAGGGAAGGGCATGGTGCAGCACGTACTCCCGGCCCTCGTCTCCGGGTCCGGGCTCCTTGCCCACCTTCCACGAAGCCTCCTCGCCGCCGGCAACGTGTTGGCCCGGATACCACCATCTGCCGACCTCGGCGGGTCGGGATGGGTCGGAGAGGTCGACGATATGGAGGAAACGCCCTCGATACCCCTGGTCGGTGCCGGACACGTAGGCGAGAGCGCTCTCCCACCAGGTCATGCGATGCACCCCCACCCCCGGAGTCGGATAGAAGCCGATCTGTTTTGGATGCGCCCGGTTCGAGACGTCGTACACCGCGAGACCTGCGCTCCAGGTGGGCGGAGGCTGTCTCTCGAAGCGGTTCCGCTCGTGGTTTACGAGGAGGATGTCCCCGATGACCTGCACCTTGTGGGAGTGGGTGCCCTCCGGTCTCCGGATCTGAGTGATGAGCTGGGGACGAGTGGGGTCGGAGACATCGATTATCGAGGTCCCCAGGTCGTTGTAACCCATGTGGCCCATGTAGGCCACGCCATCGACCACGTTGACGTGCATGCCGTCGCCTTTGCCGTCGAGGTCGATATGACCGACAACCGACATCCGATGGGCGTCGGTCTCGGTCATCGGGTGCGCCGTCACCGACGGATCCCGTCGAGGATGCGGCTCATGTTGCCCTCGAGGATGGCGTGGCGATCCTCCCCGTGCAGACCCGGGACCGAGTCGATGAACGCCACCGGCGACCGTTCGGCCATCTCGTAGGGATAGTCGGTGCCCACCAGGACCCGGGTCGGGCCCACCAACTCCAGCAAGAACGAAAGGGCTTGGGGAATGTGCACCAGGCTGTCGAAGTAGAGACGCTTGACGTACTCGATCGGAGGCATGGTCAAGTTCTTGCCTGCGATGTGAGGCACCACCTTGTATGCCTTCTCCCAGCGTCCGACCTGATACGGCATGTAGCCGCCACCGTGGACCATTGCCACAACCAGATCCGGGAAGCGCTCCAGCACGCCGCTGAAGATGAGGTAGGCGATCGCCACCGTGGACTCGGCAGGCCGGCCCACCATGTTGTCCATGAAGTAGCGGCTGAGGTCGACACCGCGCAGTGGGTCATTGGGGTGGAGCAAGACGATGCAACGGAGCTCGTTGGCCGCTTCCCAGAACGGATCCAAGCCGGCGATGTCCAAAGGCCTGCCGTCGATGTTGGAGGCGATCTCGACTCCGACCATGCCCAAATCCTGCACGGCGTGGGCCAGCTCATCAGCGGCGCGTTTTGGGTCCTGGAGTGGGACGGTGCCCAGTGCCAGCAACCGGTCCTCGTGCTTTGACACCTCGTCGGCCAGGATCTGGTTGAAGGCCCTTGCGTAGGCAGCGCCCTTGTCGCCTTCGAGGGCATAGGCGCTGAACTCGGTGCGATGCCCGACGAGTTGAGTATCCACCCCGCCTCGGTCCATGGCGGCGAAGCGAGCCTCGAGGTCGAAGAGATTCTGGGGAAAGGGCCCGATCTCGAGCCGCCCCGCGATCCTGATCTTCTCCTTGCCCTCTGCGGTCTCGAAGATCTCCAACCCGAACCGATGCCCATCCGCACGCAGCAGTTCCATCAGCTCCACCGGGACGATGTGGGCGTGGACGTCGTAGATCATTGGCTGGCTCCCTGAGATTGCGCGCGGCGGATGGCCTCCCACACCCGGGCGGGAGTGAGGGGAAAGCTGATCGAGGTCACGCCATGCTCGCGGAGTGCGTCATGCACGGCGTTGAGGATGGCGGGCGGGACGCCGATGCAGCCCGCCTCGCCGGTCCCCTTCGCTCCCAGCGGGTTGGAAGGCGCCGGGTGGACCAGGCGCCTCGACTGGAGGGGAAACGGCTGGGTCGAGGTCGGGATCAGATAGCTCATCAGATTCGACGTGAGTGGCTGCCCGTCATCGTCGTAGACGACGGCTTCGAGAAGAGAGGTCCCGATCCCCTGCATGATGGAGCCGTGCAGTTGGCCTTCGACCACCATCGGGTTGAGTACGTTGCCGCAATCGTCCACGGCCACCAGCTCGAGCAGGTTGACTTCGCCGGTCTCGAGCTCGACCTCGACCACCGCCACGTAGGTCCCATAGGGGAAGGTCATCGCACCGGGGTCGAACATCTCCTCGGCGGCGAGGTCGATGCCGCTCTCGGCCGCCCGCTTGGCGACCGTGGCCAGGGAGATCTCCGAGCCAGGGGAGCCGACGACCTTGAAGCAGCCGTCGACCAACTCGAGATCGGCTTGCGACGCCTCGAGTGTCTCGGCCGCCACCATCCGCGCCCTCTCCACGACCTCGTTGGCGGTTCGGAGGATCGCCGAGGCACCGAGTTGGGTGGACCGGCTCCCGAAGCTTCCGACCCCGCCTGCCACTTCATAGGTGTCTCCGGCGTGAAAGGTGACGCGGTCGATCGGGACGGAAAAGACACTGGCCGCGAGCTGTGACCACACGGTGCGATGCCCTTGCCCGGCGGCAGTGGAGCCGGTCCTGACCACCACCGTTCCGTCGGGCAGGAGCTCGACCTTCCCGTACTCGCCGCCCCCGCCGGCCCGCTCGATGAATGATCCGATGCCGATCCCCAGCGGGTTCTGCCCATGTTGCCGGCGCTCCGCCTTCTCGGCCCGCCAACGGTCGATGTCCACGGTCTTCAGGGCCAGCTCCAGGGCTTCCAGGTAGTCGCCGGAGTCATAGACCGCACCGGTGTGGGACTCGAATGGCATCTGGGACGAAGAGACGAAGTTCAGGCGTCGGACCTCTTCCGGCTCGATCCCCACCTCATTGGCGAAGGCGTCGACCGCTCTCTCGATGGCTATCGCCGCCTCGGGCCGCCCTGCTCCCCGATAGGGCCCGGTGGGGGCCCGGTTGGTCACGTAAGCCGAGGCGTGCACCTCGAGATGATCGATGTCGTAGGCCCCTTGGGCCACGAATTGGGTGAAGAACGGGATTCTCGACCCGGTGTTGGGGTAGGCGCCGACGTCCCCGACGATGTCGATCCGGGCGCTCTTGATCCGACCGTCCCCGTCCCCACCGAGCCTGACCCGAACCCGTTGGGATCTGCCGTGGGTGCCCGACAGGAGCTGTTCTCGTCTGGTTTGGATCCAGACCACCGGCCGGCCGAGGCGGTGGGCTATCTCGGTGACGGTCGGGTATTCGGCATAGAACTGGCCTTTGGTGCCGAATGCCCCGCCCACATCGGGCACCCGCGCCCTGATCATCGATGGGGGGAGTCCCAGCATGTTGCCCAGCATGTTGGGGAGCCGGGCAGGCGACTGATGGCCGCACCAGACGTCGAGGCCATCAGCGCTCGGCCGCACCAGGATCGCCAACGGCTCGATGGTGACCGGCGACACCCGGGGGATGTCGATTTCGATCTCGGCTTGGTGGGTGCACATCGGGGCGGGGCCCGAAGTGCCCAATGTCGCTTCGTGGACCAGGTTGGTCCCGACCTCGGGGAAGAGGAGGGTCTCGCCTGTTGCGGCTGCGTCGACATCCGCCACGACGGGGAGGAGATCGATGTCCACCCATATCTGGTCCGCGGCGTCCACCGCCTGTCTTGGCGTCTCCGCGACCACGACTGCGATCGGGTCACCCACATGCCGCACCCTGTTCCGTGCAAGAGCAGGCTGGCCCATGCCCGAAGCCTCGGGGGCTCCCCGACCAGGGGAGGAAGGCAGGTCGGGGAGATCGAGGGTGTCGGCGCTGTAGACCGCCACGACCCCCGGCATCTCGAGGGCGTCCTCGAGCGGGGGAGACTGAAAGGTGCCGTGAGCGACATGACTTCTGACAAAGGCACAATGCAGGGTCTCGCCGTCGATCAGATCGGCGATGTAGGAGCCCTGCCCGACGACGAGTGGGCCGTCCTCGAGCCTGTGTGGCGGAGTCCCGAGCAGTGTCATGGATGCTCCCGTTCCGGGGCCCGATCGCTCTCAGCTGTCATCCGAGGAGCCAGCAGGCTTGTCGGCAGCGGAGCTCGTCTCCTCGAGGATCCAGATACCATCGTTCAGCCCGCTGAGGTAGATGTAGCCGCGGGGGTCGACCAGCACGTCCTGGCTGCACACGTCGCGCACCCCCCCGTGGATCACATCGAAGATCCTCATGAAAGGCCGCGGGTCGACCCACTCGGTGGGGCTGGGGGGAACGAAGGACGCGGTCTCCGTGGGCCGATGTGGATCGGAGATATCGAAGAC
>JBOGEU010000513.1:0-2529 GCA_050741995.1 Acidimicrobiia bacterium
ACCGGCCGACCTCGTCGCCGCCCGCTCCACCCTCACCGGCCAGCACCTCGCCGAATACGTGGGTTCGGCCTAATGGGCATCGCGGAGGACGACATCGGCGGACTCGGCTGAGGCGGCGGGTCAGAACACGGTGGCGTTGAGCAGGTGGCCGATGGCCAGCGCGTAGAGGCCGGCGATCAAGTCATCGGTCATGATGCCGAACGCTCCGGGAAGGCTCTCGGCCTGATGGACGCCTGGGAACCATGTCTTCATGATGTCGGCGAATCGAAACCCAATGAATGCGAGCAGGGCCGGCCATGCGACCAGCCCGACAGTGGAGACGAGTAGGCCCGCCACCTCGTCGATCACGATCCAGCCGGCGTCTCCCACCTCGCCGGCGAGCGGACGGCACGCCCACATCCCCACCACCGTCACAATGGCGGCTGCAGCCAGCTGCCCCGCCCAACCGAGCTCGATCCCGATCCAAATCGAGAACGGAAGGGCGAGCAACGCCCCCACGGTCCCCGATCCCAGATCGGAACCTCTCAGCCGCCGGAGAATCAGGCCCGACCCGAAGAACGAGGCGATGAGCTTATGCATGGGGCGGCGAGCCTAGATGGGGCCGGGTGGCCACTGTTTCTGGGTCGGTCCGCTCGGGTAATACGAGGCCAGTTCTCCACCCGCCGGCGTGATCGATGACGACGATTCAACAGTATGTGGCCCGCCACTGGCCCGAGGGCGGGCTGGCTCGAGGGAGTCCGTTGGTCCGTCGCCATGCCGTAATCGGACTGCTCGTTTTCGTGGCCGCCATAGCGATGCGGATCCCGTTCCGCGCCACGTATTTGGTCAATTGGGATGCGGTCAACTTCGCCCTCGGCGTGGAGTCCTTCAATCTCGAGCACCACCAACCTCACCCACCCGGGTATATCGGCTACGTGCTCCTAGGGCGCCTGGTCAATTGGGTGGTGGGTGATCCGGTAACGGCACTCACGGCGATCAGCGTCATCTCGGGGGCAGCCGCCACGATGTGGGTCTTCGTTCTGGGTCTCAAGTTCGGCAGCGAGCGAGCCGCGCTCATCGCCGCCATCCTCTTCGGGACGTCGCCCCTGGTCTGGTATTACAGCGAGGTCGCCCTCACCTACATCGTCGAGGTCGCTCTGGCACTGCCTCTCGTGTGGCTCGTGATGCAAGCGCGCGCCCGTAGCTCCATTCGCCTGCTGCTACTCGCCACCTTGCTGATCGCCATGATGGGGGCGCTTCGCCAAACAAGCCTGGTTCTCTTCCTGCCACTCTGGATCTACGGATGGCTTTCATTTCCGAGGAGGGACAGGTGGCTGCCCGCAGGTGTCCTGGTGGGGTCGGTCATGTCCTGGCTCATCCCGTTGTTGATACTGGCCGGGGGCCCGATCGCCTATCTGCGTCTGTCGCGGGATCTGGCTCAGCTCACGGGCGGCCTGACCTGGTTTGGCGCCGGCTTCGGAGTGATACAGAACTTCGTGGTGGTCGTCAGCGGTTTGGCTCTTGGCCTCCACGCCTCACTCCTGGCGATCCCACTCGCCAGCATTCGGAGGTTCCGCCCCCCCAGACTCGACCCCGAACATCGCCGAGTCATGCTCATCTGGGCGGCACCTCCTCTCGTTGTCTATCTGCTCATCCACAGTGGTCAGCTCGGGTATGTGCTGGTCCTGCTCCCCCTCGGGATCATCTGGGCGGCGAGAGTCTTCGATCGATGGTTGGCGGATTCCCGAAGGGTCGTCGTCGCAGCGGGCGTGATGATGGCGATCAACCTGATCGGCTTCACCGTGCTTCCCGAGGTGGCCTATGCGGCCGTGAGCCGAGGTGAGCTGACGATTCCGTCGCGGATGGCCACACCCTGGCTCTTCAAGGGGAGCATTCGCCAGGCGAGCCTTCCCCGCAGCGACGCGCACTGGGAGGCGCTCGTCGCCTGGGTGGGGCAATTCGACGAGGAGACAACGGCGGTGCTGGCCGAACCGAGGGACGGGGGAAGCTTCCGTCATCTGTCGTTCTACCTGCCCGATCATCTCGTCTACGGGATCGGGTCCGACCAACATGGCCGTCTCGGGCACCTGTTCACGGCGATCGGTCATCAGATCGACTACAGCGTCCAGAGACTCGAACAGGCCTCACCTCGGCTACACCTTCCCGCCAGGATTCAAACGCTGGTGATTCCGGACCCGCATCTGCAGGAGCTGTTCGAAGGGGACCTCGAGCTGCAACGGATCGTTCTCAGGGACGGCACCATCGGCGCCGTCGCCGATCTGCGAGAGCAGAGTTCGATTCTCTTCCTCGGTCCCACCGGAACCCCTCTTATCGCGCCGCGGAACCTGGCAAATGCGATATGGGAGGGCGAGGACCCTTCTCGTCAGTCGGGTAGCGCACTCGCCACACGGTGTGGTTGGCCAGCTTCGAGCGTCGGGTTGCTTCCCGATCAGCCAGGTGGGTCAGATCATGGCGTTGAGACACCTTCAGCCGGGGCTTGTTGATGCAAGACCATGTCCAACCCGGGAACGACACGGGGTCCGAGCCGGC
>JBOGEU010000514.1:0-4622 GCA_050741995.1 Acidimicrobiia bacterium
GGGTCCGCACCACGGGTGACGCGGAAGACATGATCGCCGCAGGGGCGACCAGAATCGGGGCTTCGGCCGGGATCGAGATCGTTGGCGGGAGGGATGGAGGTAGTGGTGACGAGAGGTATTGAGCTGAGGTCGTTTGCATTCCTGGACAGCCTCCAGCCGCAGCACGCCGCCTTCCTCGGGACCGTGGCCCGAGGGTTCCTTCCCCTGGCCGGTGACGCATCGTTATGGGTCGAGGTCGCCCCCGGCATCGAGATCAACCGGCTCTCCGACGTCGCCCTGAAGGCGACTTCGGTGAAGCCCGGGCTGCAGATCATCGAGCGCTACTACGGCGTGCTCGAGATTCACTCTCCCGACCAGGCCGAGACCAGGGCCGCCGGCGCCGCCATCCTCGACGCAATCGAGGCCAAGGAAGACGACAGGATCAAGCCACGCATCTTGTCCTCACAGATCATCCGGCGGCTGGACGACCATCACGCGCAGCTCATCAACCGCACCCGTCACGGCCAGATGATCATCCCTGGCCAGACCCTGTATGTGCTCGAGTGCGAGCCGGCAGCCTATGCCTCCTTGGCTGCAAACGAGGCGGAGAAGGCCGCGGAGATCAATGTGCTCGAGGTGCGCAGCTTCGGGTCGATGGGCCGGGTGTATCTGGGCGGAGAGGAGCGGGACATCGATGTCGGATGGCAGGCTGCGGTGGCGGCCCTGGAGGGGCTGACCGGGCGGGACGCAGGATCGGGTTGAGTCAGTGAATCGGAGACAACGAAAGGAGGAGCTTCATGGCTGAAGCTCTGGGAATGATCGAGGCTCGAAGCTTCCCGGCGATGGTCGAGGCGGCAGATGCCATGGTCAAGGCGGCCAAGGTCGAGCTGGTGAGCATGGAGAAGACCGGTGGCGGCTATGTGACCGCGGTTGTCCGCGGCGACGTGGCGGCGGTCAAGGCGGCGGTCGACGCCGGGGTGCGAGGCGCGGAGAAGGTGGGCGAGGTCATCGCCACCCACGTCATCGCCCGGCCCCATGTCAACATCGACCTGGTTCTCCCGCTCGGTCGTCAGGATCAGGCGCAGGACGACCTCGGTTAGCCCCTACCCGCCGCCAACGAGGCAGGAGATCGCACCGTGCATCTAGGCAGGGTCGCTGGGACCTTGGTCGCCAGCCGGAAGGAGCCCCTCATGGAGGGGATGAAATTCCTGGTCGTGCGTCAGCTCGACGCCGACAACGTCGACACCGGCAGTTACGTGGTGGCGGTGGACGCGGTCGGTGCCGGGGTGGGCGAGGTCGTGCTCTACGCCTCGGGCAGCTCGGCCCGGCAGACCGAGCACACCCGCGACCGCCCGGTCGACGCGGTGGTCATGGCCATCGTCGACTCGTGGGACGTCGGCGGTGATGAGCGGTACCACAAAGGCCGGGAGGAGGCACCCGCGGGGTAGCGATGCTCGACGACAAAGAGATCCAGTCCATCATCGAGCGGGTCAAGGGCCGGGTCGCCGCAGCCGAGATCTCGGGCCGCGCCGCCCCCGCCCTGAGAGCATCCGACGACCTCTCCGTCTCGGAGGTACAACTCGGTGACGGGATCCACCCCGACATCGATCAGGCGGTGTCGGCTGCCCGCACCGCATTCCTCGGCTACCGCGAGATGGGGCTCGAAGCGCGGAAGGCGATCGTCGACGCGATGCGGGCTGCCATGCTGCGCGAGGGAGAGCGGCTCGGCTACATGGCCGCGGAGGAGACCGGGCTGGGCAGGGGCGAGGACAAGGCGATCAAGAACCGGCTGGTGACCACCAGGACCCCCGGCCCGGAGGATCTGGAGCCGCAGGTAGTGACCGGGGACGCCGGGATGATGGTCACCGAGTACGCCCCGTACGGGGTGATCGGCTCGATAACCCCCACCACCAACCCGACCTCGACCATCATCAACAACGCGATTGCCATCGTCTCGGCGGGCAACGCCGTCACCTTCAACGTCCACCCCAACGCCCGCATGGTCTCGGTGGAGAACGTCCAGATCCTGAACCGCGCCATCGTCGCCGCCGGGGGCCCCCCCGACCTGATCACCGCCATCCCCTCGCCGACCCTCGAGTCGGCCAAGGAGTTGATGAACCACCCCGAGGTGCGGGTGCTGCTGGTCACCGGCGGCCCGGGTGTGGTCAAAGAGGCCCTGAAGACGAGCAAGAAGGCGATCACAGCCGGCCCGGGCAACCCGCCTGCGGTGGTCGACCAGACGGCCGATGTGGAGAGCGCAGGGCGCGCCATCGTCAAGGGCGCCGCCTTCGACAACAACGTCATCTGCACCGACGAGAAGACCACGATCGTGGTCGACACGGTCGCCGACCGCCTGGTCCAGTCGATGGTGTCGGCAGGCGGCTATCGGCTCAAGGAGCACGAGCTGAAACGTCTGGAGCGCGTGATCTTCAAGGAGATGGGGCCGCCCGGGAAACCGGGGATGATCAACACCGAGTGGATCGGCAAAGACGCGTCCAAGATCCTCTCTGAGATCGGTGTGAACGTGGGCGACGACATCCGTCTTCTCGTCGCCGAGGTGCCCAGAGAGCACAACCTGGTCTGGACCGAGCAGATGATGCCGGTGATGCCGGTAGTCAGGGTGAGCAACGTCGACGATGCGATCGACCTGGCGGTTCGATCCGAGCATGGCTTCAGGCACACGGCTTCGATCCACAGCACCAACGTCGAGACCATCACCCGGATGGCGCGGGCCATGAACTGCAGCAACTTCGTGGCGAACGGCTCCAACTTCAATGGTCTGGGGCAAGGTGGGGAGGGCTTCACATCGTTCTCGATCGCCAGCCCCACCGGGGAGGGGATGACCCGTCCCCGCACCTTCTCCCGGGTGCGGCGGGTGACCGTGGTCGGGGCCCTGCGAATTGTCTGAGCGCGACCCGGCTCTCGCTCTCTTCGAATTCTCCTCGATAAGCGCCGGCATCGTCGCCGGCGATGCGATGGTCAAGTCGGCGCCGCTGGGTGCCATCTATGCCGGGACCGTGCACCCCGGCAAGTACCTGGTGCTGGTCATGGGCGACACCGCCAGCGTCGACGAGGCGGTGACGGTGGGCAACGAGGCCGGTTCGGAGAGCCTGGTTGACATGGTCTTTCTGCCCGATGCCCACCCAACTGTCGCCCAGGCCTTGAGTGGCAACACCCTCCGTGCCCCGGTTGGTGAGGAGGCGCTGGGGATCGTCGAGACGTCGTCGGTGGCAGCGTCACTCGACGCCGCCGACGCCGGGGTCAAGGCGGCCGATGTCCTCCTCGCCTCGATCCGCCTCGCCGACGGCCTGGGCGGGAAAGGCTATGTGCTGTTCTCGGGCGTGGTGGCCGAGGTCGAGGCAGCGCTCGACGCGGCGGTGAGTCGTGTCGAGCCACATGGGACCCTGATCCGCTCCGACCTCATCGCCCAGCTCCATGGGGAGATGGCCGACAATCTTCGCGCCGAGCTCCATTTCCTGAGCCGGGTGTCCTCCGCCGGGGGTGGATGAGATGCAGCTGGGACGTGTCCTGGGCAGAGTGGTGGCGACAGAGAAGGTGGCCGGGCTCGATGGGGTCCGCTTCTTGATAGTCCAGCCTCTCGACAAGACCCGAAGCCCCGGCGGGGAGACCCTGGTCGCTGCCGATGCGGTGTTCATGGCCGGGCCTGGCGAGTTGGTCTACTTCGTCTCGTCGAGAGAGGCGGCCGAGGCACTTCCCGAGCGATTCGTGCCTGTCGACCACGCCATCGTCGGCATCGTCGACGACGTGCATCTGGAGGAGGAGGAATGAAGGTGGGGAGGGTTGTCGGGACGGTGATCTCCACCGTCAACATTCCCCTTCTCGACGCGCACCGTCTCCTGCTCTGCGATGTCGAGGACGTCGACGGGAGCGTCTCGGGCTACACCATTGCCGTCGACGTGGTCGACGCAGGCGTTGGTGACACCGTCCTCATCCTGGACGAAGGAAGCTCAGCCCGTCAGATCCTCGGTCTCGACCACGGCGCCATCCGGGCAGCGGTCGTCGGGATCGTGGACCAGTTGGTCGTCGACGACATGGTGCGCGACCTGGCCTGATCCCCCTTGATGGCCGCGGCTGGTCATCGCCCGGGCGCAGTTTGAGCACCTGTCAGGGCGGGGTAAGGGCGCCGCTTGATTGCGACAACCGTGTCGGGACGGACCGGGGACACGCCGCCTCCATCGGCGAGCAACGAAGCCCTCACGCCTCCCGGTCCGTCCCGGAAATGAAGAATGAGCGTCTTCCTCAACCAACGGAAGACGAATTCCGTGCCAGGGTCCGAGCTGCCCGTGCCGGGGACGATTCGGCATGGAGAGCCCTCTATGACTGGCTTGCCCCCCAGGTCATGGGGTTTCTCCGCGCCAGTCACATCGATGATCCCGAGGACGTTCTGGGCGAGGTCTTCCTCGACGTGGCACGGGGCATCGGAGGCTTCCGTGGCGACGCCCGCGGTTTCAGGGCATGGGTGTTCACCATCGCCCGGGCCCGACGCGTGGACACCATCCGTCGCCGGGCCCGGCTCAGGGAAGATGCCCTCGATACCGGCGTCCACGAGTTGATCCCTTCGGGGGCCGATGTCGAAGGCGAGGCCCTTGCCATCGTGGGCCTCGCCGACCTGCTGGCCCTGC
>JBOGEU010000515.1:0-1663 GCA_050741995.1 Acidimicrobiia bacterium
ACACAGAGCCGCCATAACGGCGAGCGCGGCCAACTTCGTAATCGAGCCGTGCCTGGACGGTCTCTCGCTGCACCTCGAAAGCCAGAGGTGTGGTCCGGCGACGGCCGGCCATCAAACGGACGAGCCCGATCGTCACCTCCGGATACTCCCCATCAAGGGGATACGCCCCATCAAGCCGCCCATGCGCTGGTAATCGGAGAAGCTCGGGAAAAGGTTACGCGGCGGTGAGCTTTTCCTGGAGGGCGAGCAGTCCACGTCTCTGCAGAGCCTTGACCGCGCCCGGCGTCTTCCCCACTGCTGTCGCTATCTCGTCGATGGTCAAACCGGCGAGCAGGCGGAGGAGAAGGACCTCGCGCTGCTCAGGGCTTAGAGATTCGAGGAGTCCGATGATCCCCTCGTCAGTGAGACGGTCTATCACCTTCGTTGCCGGGTCTTCTGCTGCGTCAGACGGCTCGACATTCTCACGCAGTTCGACCGGACGTTTGCCGCGGGCCCGCCGCTCGTCGATCAGCCTCCTGTGGGCGATGGTGAAGACCCATGAGCGAAACTGCCGACTGTCACCCTCGAACGTGTCGAGACCACGAACGATGTGGAGGAAAACCTCGCTCAACAGGTCCTCCGGTTCGGCAGCTCCGTGGACCCTGAGGTAGCCCAAGACGGGCCTTGCCAGCTCGGCGTACAGCTGTGACCATGCCCATGTGTTGCCGAAGCGGGCCAGCCTCAATAGGCGGTCGAAGTCGTCGAGAAGCGCTGGTTCCGGTGGGCCGCCCCGCTCCTCCGCAATCGGGGCACCGTCACGGCGGGCTCTCGCCGATCGGGGAGTGTCGTAGGTGGTGAGTCTCCCATGCCCGAGCTTCAGGCGGTGAGACCGGCCGAACGGTTCGGTGATGTCAGTCACGCCGCAACTCTCCATGGAACCGCCCGAGGGCGGAGGCGCACCTGATCGACTCGGAGAACCCCATCGAGTCAACTCTCAATTCCAACCAACCCCCATACGTCTCGAGGCAGCATAGCCGTCATGATCGCGACACTAGGGGGTGGGTGGTCCTCCCTGACGACGGGGACACGAGGCGTCTCCGAGAGTAAAACGGTCGACGATCCCGTCGGACACCGAGTGGAACTCGAACTCGAGGCTGCTGTCGCAAGCCTCCACCATGAGCACACCGAAGTCTTCCGAATAGCGCGCCTCGCTACCTTCGACCGGTTGAGCGAAGCCATGGATCGACCGACCACCCAAGCCGCTGACGAAATATGGGAGACCACGGTGGACGATCCGCTCGTAGACATGGTCGTCGCCAGAGAACACTGCGTCGACGCCCCACTCATCGAACGGCCACTGCACGGAAGGATCGGAGCCGTGATTGTTCCCCGAGGAGAACGGGGGGGTGGCCGAGACGACGAGACGCCACGGTGACGTGGATGCAGCCAGCTGCTCCTGCAGCCACCGCCCCTGTATCGATGTCGGGCTTGCGCCGTCGGGCTCCTGCGGCTGCACATTGAGCACGAAGACATGTGCCGGCCCCCGGACGATGTCGTAGTAGCGCTCGTTCCCGGAAGTCCCCGAGGTCTCGACCCCTTCCCCGGGAAGGGTGAAGAACTCGAGATAGGGGTCGATGCCGCCGCCGGAGTACTCGTGGTCTCCCAGGGACGGGAAGAACCGATT
>JBOGEU010000516.1:0-2652 GCA_050741995.1 Acidimicrobiia bacterium
GTGCAGAGCGAGCAACTCGGGACCGGGCATGCCACACGGATCGGGCTCGACGCTCTGACCGAGGTGGCCGCCGACGACACGATCATGGTGCTCTATGGCGACATGCCGTTGCTGACTCCCTCGCTCCTGTCCCGGCTCGCCGATCGCTCTCCGGATGTCGCAGCGCGAATGGTGACGGCAGTGTTCGACGACCCCGGCGGGTACGGGCGCGTGATCAGGGACGACCGTGGGCTGGTGGTCGAGGTGGTCGAGGACCGGGACGCTGACCCGGCCCAGAGTGCGATTCGCGAAGTGAACGCCGGGTCCTACGCTTTCCGGGCCGGTGACCTCATCGACGCTTTGGAGGGTGTCTCCAACAAGAATGCCCAAGGCGAGTACTACCTGACAGATGTGATCGGGATCCTCGTAGGACGAGGTGAGCGTTTGGAACCGGTCGAAGCGACACCGGAGGAGGTGGTCGGCATCAACTCTCAAGACCAACTTTCGGAGGCCACGCGGCTGCTTCGGCAACGCACCAATCAGGCACTGATGGGATCGGGGGTCTGGATGCTCGACCCAGATCGCGTTTACGTGGATGCCACAGTCACCATCGAGCCCGGCGCCCGCATCTACCCCGGGGTTCACCTCGAGGGCAGCACGACCATCGCCGCAGACGCCCAGGTGGGACCGGATGTCTTCGCCGTCGACTCCACCATCGGCGCCGGCTCCACCGTCTGGTATGCCGTGCTGCGGGGGGCGACTGTCGGCGAGGAATGCGAGGTCGGGCCTTACGCCTCGCTCCGGCAGGGGACCGTCCTCGAGCGGGGGGCAAAAGTCGGCACGTTCGTCGAGACGAAGAACACGACACTCGGCGAGAGGGCCAAGGTCCCTCATCTGTCATATCTCGGCGACGCCGCGGTTGGGGCCCGCTCCAACATCGGAGCCGGGTCGATCACCTGCAATTACGACGGCTACGAGAAGCACCGCACCGAGATCGGCGAAGAGGTGTTCATCGGGTCCGACACGATGCTGGTGGCGCCGGTCAGGATCGGAGACCGCGCGGTGACGGGCGCAGGCTCGGTGATCACCGAGGACGTCGAAGCAGACGCCCTCGCCGTGGAGCGAAACGAGCAGCGCGAGATTCCCGGCTACTCTCAACGCCGCGCCGAGAGACAGGCAGCGAAGGGAAGAGGGGACTGAGTGGACATCGTCTCCCGCAACCGAATGATGCTCTTCACCGGGGGCGCCAACATTCGTCTCGCCGAAGAAGTCGCCGATGTCATGGGTATAGCCTTGGGCGACCTCGAGAGATCCCGATTCGCCAACGGTGAGCTCTACGTCCGGTCGGCAGAGAGCGTCCGCGGTGCCGACTGCTACGTCATCCAGAGCCATTGCGAGCCGATCAACGACAACATCATGGAGCAGTTGATCACCATCGACGCTCTCAACCGGGCATCGGCGCGCCGGATCACGGCGGTGATGCCCTACTTCGGATACTCACGTCAGGACAAGAAGGTACGGCCCCGGGAGCCGATAACGGCCCGGCTGATCGGCGACCTTTTCATGACCGCGGGAGCGGACCGGCTGGTCTCCGTCGACCTCCACACCGGGCAGCTCCAGGGGTTCATCGACAAGCCCTTCGACTCCCTCACCGCCCTTCCCATCATCACCGATTACCTCTCGAAGCGGTTCGATGGACCGGTCACCGTCCTCTCCCCGGACGCCGGCGGTGTGAAGCGAGCCGAGCGTTACGCCCGATTCCTCGATGGCGACGTCGCCGTTGTCTACAAGCGGCGTGACCCGGTGAAGCACAACGTGTCCGAGGCATTGGAGATGGCAGGATCGGTGGCGGGACGACACGTGGTGATCGTGGACGACATCATCGACACCGCGGGCACGGTGACCAATGCCGCCGAGCTGGCGCGGAACGAGGGCGCCACGAGCGTCCGCATCGCGGCCACCCACGGCGTCTTCTCCGAACCGGCGCTGGACCTGATCAAGAATGCCCCGGTGGAAGAGGTCATCGTCACCAACACCCTCCCGGTGGCTCCCGAGGTCCTGGAGTTGGACAAGGTGCAGGTCCTCTCTATCGCCCCCATCCTGGCCGAGACGCTCCAGGCGATCTTCATGGATTCGTCGGTCTCGGAGATCTTCCTCGGCGAGAACGCTTAGAAGACCATTACGGGCGCCGGGCTTCCTACAATCCCGATTTCGTGAGCGCGCGTCACCGGCAACCAGCCTCCCCGGCCCAAGCTCGGCTCCGCGCACTCATCATCCTCCTGGTCGCCATTTTCCTCATCGCCTTCTTCTTCCTTCGAGGCTCGGGTGAGGATGCCCCTGGTGACGACACGATCCCGGGGGCAGGCGCCGGCACCACCACGACCGAGCCGGGCGGATCCGGGAGCACGGCCCCCGATGGCTCCACGACGACAACGCCTGGCGGCACCACGAGCTCGACCAGCAACCTAGGTGAGCTGCAGGGCGTGAGGTTGGAGACGATCTCCCAGGACTTCAACCAACCGACGGTGATCACCGCTCCGGTCGGCGATGAGCGCCTTTTCGTGGCGCAAAGGGTGGGGGTGATCAGGATCCTCGACGCCGACCGCGAGATGCTGGATCCCGCATTCCTCGACCTCACCGACCGCGTGCTCGCCAACGGCATCGAACAGGGCC
>JBOGEU010000517.1:0-5889 GCA_050741995.1 Acidimicrobiia bacterium
GCGTAAAGGCTTGTCCCCCCTTTCGAAGGGGGGACCGGCCGAGCGCAAGCGAGGCCGAGGGGGGTTCGCCCGGCCCGCGCACACACCTGCGCAGGGGGACAACACCGCTCGCTTGGGGGCAACCAAATCTACGATCTCGTCTGTGTTGATCTGCCTCGTGGCGCCGAATGACGCCGACAACGATCCCAGGGCTCGGGTCTCCCGCTACCTGCTCGAGAAGGCGGGTCATCAGGTGACCACGGTGGTCCCGGTGCCTGACGCCAGGCCCACGTTCGTGCAGCGTCTGCGGGACGGGCGACCGCGCAAGGTCGACCGGGCAGAGGCGCTCGCTCAGAATCTCGCCCGCACCGCCACCGCCAGCGGGGCCCGGCTCTTCGTCCCCACCGATCGGAGAGCGCTGGAAGGATCGATCCGCGCTGCCCGCGACACCGGAGGCGCTGTTTCCCGCACTCCGAAGATGGACCGTGCCGACGAGGTCGACCTCATCGACCTGGCTCCGAGTCACCCCGAGATGGCGGCTCCGGCCGCCGGGATCGGCCTCTTCCATACGCCGGACGACCCGAGGGTGCCCTATACCCCGGAGCCCGGCCGTCACGCCGGCCGGAACGTCGTCCTTTGCTACCGGAAGAGCGAGATCAACCCGGGTAAATACCTCGAGGAGGGCCTGCGTCGCAGCGGCGCCACGGTGCGCTTGGAGACCGACGGCATCGACCTCGGAACCATCGATCCCGGAACCGACTTCGTCATCTTCGTCGAAGGGCCCTATCCGGCTCTCGAAATCACGGGACGCACCGTGGTCCCCACCCTCTTCTGGTTTCACCATGGTGAGCATCACCTTCACGCCAACCTCCGCCTCGCCGACCGCTATCGGGCGGATGCGGTGCTGATGGCCCATTCCTGGCACCTTGCCTACTGGCTCCCCGCACCGGTCCACCGATTCCCCTTCGGGATGGCGACAGAGCTGCTCGATGCCTCCCGTCCCCTCGCCGAGCGGACCTATGACGTTGCGATGGTGGGTGCCAAACTGCGCTCCGGTGGCCCCTACGGGAGACGACAAAAGCTGATAGCTGATCTGGAGAAGGTGTTCCCGACGAACCGTCTCGGGTTCCTGGAGGAGGTGTCGGCCGACCAGATGGCCGTCCTCTACGGTGACTCCCGGATCGTGGTCAACGAAGGGGGCACCCGCCACTATCCGATCACGATGCGTGTCCTCGAAGCTGTCGGATCCGGGGCGGTGCTGCTCTCCGACCGGCTTCCCGGGATGGAGATGCTCCTCGAGGAGGGAGCCCAATACGCACTGCTCGGTGAGGATGTGGCGTCGGATGTGGCCGAGCTCCTGGCAGAGCCCGACCGGCTCCAGGCCATTTCCAACTCGGCTTTGGCACGGGCGATGGGGCTCCACACATACGACCACCGCGTAGACGAGCTGTTCGAGATCGCGTCGTCGACCGGGAAGCGGGACATCGCCGAGAGACAGGTGGGCTCGCCGATGGCCTCGGCCATCGAACGCGATGCCGAGGTGCAACGGGTGGCTCATCTCGACATTCCCGAGTTGGTCGATCAGCTGCCTGACCGCGAGGTCTGGGACGCCTCGGTCCTCGACCCTCGACGGCTGGGACCGGGCAAGATGGAGACGGTGGCGATAAGGGCTGACGACGTGACAGGTCTCGAAGACCTGTTGCGCGCTGCCCGACGATATATCTATCTCGAGGGCCGGGCCCAGGGTCTGACCGAGTTCCTGGAAGAGGAGAGCCCTCGGGCGGTGGTCACCACGTCGGGAGAGGTGACCCGGGTCGATCTCATGGCACCCAGCTATCGGATCATGCCCTTCGAGGTCGATCGACCATGACCCTGGAACCACCCAACGTCCGCGTCACGGTGGTGATCCCGGTCTACAACCGGGCCGAATTGGTGGCTCGCACCCTGAGCGCACTCTCCGCCCAGACCTACCCCCCCGAGTTGCTCACGGTGGTGGTCGCCGACGACGGTTCCACTGATGACATCCGAGCCGTCGTCGACCGCTGGGACCCACCGTTCGAGAAGGGCTATGTCCGTCAGGAGCACCGTGGCTTCGGAGCGGGGCGGGCGCGCAATCTCGGCGCCAGGTCGACGGAGTCCGATGTCGTCGTCTTCCTCGACTCGGATGCGATCGTCGAGCCTGATTTCGTGGCCGGGCACGTGAAGTGGCACACCGCCAACCCCAAGGCAGTGGTGATCGGGGGCCGGCTCCATATGGGCGCCAAGGACCTCGACCCCGGACGGCTGTCGGCCGGGGCCCTCGACCTCGACGAGGGCGCGGTCGAGGACCGGCCCGACTTTCGCTCGGTTCTCTCCCGCAGGACGTCGCAGCTCCAGGCGACGGATGAGGCGTACCGGGCGTTCGTCTCCGCCAACGTGTCCGTGTCCTCCGCCCTCTTCGCCTCGACCGGCGGCTTCGACGAGAGGTTCCGCTGGTGGGGCAGCGAAGACTCCGAGCTGGGCTGGCGTCTGTGGCAGGCGGGAGCGGTGTTCATCGACGACGAGACGACCCGTATCTATCACCAGACCGATGCCGACACTGCCGGGGGCGCCGAGGGGCGCCAGGAGGCACGAGAGCTCAACCGGGGTCTGCTGGCGAGCCTGGTCCCACAGCGATTCTATCGAAAAGGCATGCCCGAGCCGCCGCCTGAGGTGCCCAAGTTCTCGGTGGTGGTCCACGATGTGCCCCAGGGCGCCCCGATCGAGATCTGGAGGTCCCTCGCCGACCAGAGCCTTCCCGATTTCGAAGTGCTTTTCGTGGCCGGCGCCCCCGACCACGACCCTTTCGCCGGCGCCGCCGAAGGCGAGCGAAGGGTCCGCTTCGTCGGAGATCCCTTGGACGCGGTCCTCGCCTCGGAGGGCGAGTACCTGGTCTTCATCAACGGGCACTCGGCCCCGGGCAAGACCTTGCTGCAGAACCTCCGGAAGCGACTCGACGAGCGGCCGGCACTCGATGCCCTCACCTTTGGCATCGACACCCCGGAAGGCGAGTACAAGCGGCTCGAGGACGTGGACCTGCTGGGGCGGCACTGGAGTGGCGATCTCCCGCTGGCGATGGCGGTCAGGCGTCGACCATTGATCCGCCTCCTCGACAGTGGCGACAGACTCGACGCGGCCCTCGCCTCGATGCGGGCCAACACAGCCTGGGTTCACTCCCCTCTCCCGCTGATTGCCCTGCCCGGTGTGGTCAGGACGCCCCGACCCCCCGGGTTCGTCCACACCAAGAGCGGCACCCGACAGCTCAAGGAAGCCGCCAGTCTCGGCGTCGGGCCCGCCATGAAGACCGGTTTGAAGCTGGCCAAGCGCCGCATCCGGCCCCAGAAGCCGAGACCGAGGCGCCCCCTTGCGTCCAACGATCGCCCACCGGGCATCAGGTACGTCGGGTGGGTTGGCAAGGACAATCTCGGTGACGAAGCGATGATCGAGGCGGCGAGACGCCTGATGCCCTGGGGGGAGATCGAAGCCAGGGGCGAGGCGCGAGACCTGCTCCTACTCGGTGGCGGGACCCTGATCAACCGCAATCAGTACCTGAGCTGGCTGCTGGAGCGCGACTCACCGCGAATCGAGAGGGCGGTCTACGGGACCGGCGTCGCCAACCCCGGGTTCTGGGGTCTCACCGAGGACACCGGCGAGTGGCTGCGATGGCTCGGCACCTGCGCCTATGTCGGGGTGAGGGGCCCACGCTCGGCGCAGACGCTGATCGACTGGGGACTCAAAGGGGATGTCGAGATCTGTGGCGACCCTGCACTCGCCCTACAGCCCGAAGCGAAGCATGACGGATCGGGACCGATCCTCGTCGCCCCGGCCTGGACCAACGGCGAGCTCTGGGGTGGCTCCGATCGAGACGTCTACGACCAGTTGACGGGGGCGATCGAGGTGTGGGCCAAGACAGGCCGGGAGGTCACTCTCATGTCCTGTCATCCGAGCGACGACCGCCCCATCCTGATGATCAAGGAGAAGCTGGGAGCGACCGGGGTCGGCTATCACGCCGGATACGTCGACGTGGCCGCAACCATCGAGGTGATCGCCTCGTCATCGATCGTCGTCGGCGAACGGCTCCACGCCTGTGTTCTCGCCGCAGCCTCGGGGCGTCCTTTCATCGCCATCGAGTATCGGCCCAAGGTGCGGGACTTCGCCGAGTCGGTCGCCATGGACGACTACGTGATACGCAGCGACGAGTTGAAGGCGGGGCGGATCGTTGAGCTCGCCACCGAGCTGGGCACGACCGCGCCTGAGGAGATGGATGCCGCGGTGGCCACCTACCGGCGACGGCTGGCCGAGGCGAGCCGGGCGATCGAGGTCGCAGTCAAGGGATGACCAACATCCTCCTGGCAACCAGCAACGGGACCGGCATAGGCCATCTCACCCGCCAGGCTGCGATCGCCCTCACCCTGGCCGGCGAGCATCAGCCCAACCTCTTCTCGCTGTCGATCGGCCTGCCGCTGGCAATGAGCCTCGGCATCAACGGGGAGTACGTTCCGAGCTATGACCGGCCCTGGATCGCATCCCGGGCATGGAACGGCTATCTGCGCGACCGGCTGGAGGCGATCATCGAGGAGACCGCCTCCGAGGTGGTCCTCTTCGACGGGGTGGCCGCCTACCCGGGGATCGGAAAGACGTCATCCGCAGTTCGAGATGTGGCCTTTGCCTGGCTCCGGCGCGGGATGTGGCGTCCCGGGACCAACCCCAAGCAATTGCGGCGTGCCAACTATTTCGACATCGTGATCGAGCCCGGTGACCTTGCCGGCGATGCTGACGAAGGGCCCACCGCCGGTCTGCGGAACGTGATCAAGGTGGCACCGATCAGCCTCCTGGAATCACTCGAGCTCATCCCCCGCCGCGAGGCGCGTATCGCCCTGGGCCTTCCCTCCGATCGCGAGATCGCGTTGGTGACCCTCGGCTCGGGGCGGCTCGGCGACGTGACCGGGCCGGGTCAGGTTGCGATCAGGGCCCTTCTCGAGGAGTCCGACCTCCATGTTGCGGTCACCAGGTCGGCGGTGGCCGAGAACGAGGTGCCGGTGGAGCAGGCCGACCGGGTCACGGTCATCCGTGACGTATTCCCCCTGGTCAGGTATCTCCGTGCATTCGACCTGGCCGTCAGCTCGGCGGGATACAACGCGGTGCACGAGCTGGTTCCCTCGGGTCTCCCGACGCTTTTCGTGGCCAACACCTCCACCCGGACCGACGACCAGGAGACGAGGGCACAGAGGCTGGCCGAGCTCGGCCTGGGGCTGCAGGCACCCGACAACGACCCGTCGGTGGTCGAGACCGAGATGCGACGTCTTCTCGACCCGTCATTGAGAGATGACCTCGCCGTCGCCGCCGTGAGCACCAGATCTCGGGTAGACGGGGCTTCAGAGACGGGGAGGATCGTGACCAGCTTTGCTGCCGGATTCACCCGACGACGTCCCAGCCTGTCGATAGCCATCGCCGAGCAGACCCAGCGGGCCAAGGACGCCATGAAGGACGCTCTGGGCGAGGAGCGAACGAAATCGCTGAAACGCATGCTGGGTCGTCACCCGACACCGATCGCCCACCGCGCCGAAGTCCGGCTCGTCGAGCAGGAGGTGTCACATCCTGACGGACCACTCCCCCTGCTGGTCACCGAGAGTCTGACCAATCAGGTCCTGAAGCGGCCCGCCCCCGTGGAGCACATCCTCCCCGGGTCCAGCCCCACCTATCGCGACCATCGCCTCGAACTGATCCGGACCTACTACGACGTGGTGGAGTAGGTGGACGATACGGGTTGTCCCCCCCTTCCGAACGGGGGACCGACCGAGCGCAGGCGAGGTCGAGGGGGGGTTTGCCCCGCCCGCGTCCCAGGCAGCCCCCTCGGCCGACCAGAGGTCGGCCGGACGAGAGGAGCCACAC
>JBOGEU010000518.1:0-1260 GCA_050741995.1 Acidimicrobiia bacterium
GCTTCACCACCTGCTGGGTGATGGTCGACCCACCACGGGTCCGGTCGGTGAGAAGGTTGTCGATCGCCGCCGAGACGATGGCGGAGAAGTCGATCCCTTCGTGCTCGAAGAACTCGGAGTCCTCGGCAGCGAGGATGGCATAAACCACGGTTTCGGGGACTGCGTCGTACGGCACCGGCTCGGAGTTTCGCCCGTCATGAAGCTCGGCCAGCACCTCACCCGACTCTGCGTAGATGCGGCTGACCCGGCTCAGGTCGGGGAGAGTGAGCTCCATCGACCTGGTATCGGGCACCCATTCCTTCCTGACCTCTTCGAAGGTGCCGTAAGCCGAGTTTGCCCCCAGGAACGCGAAGAGACCAACCCATCCCGAGAGGAGGAGCGAGATCGAGAGCAACGTAGCGAGGGCGCCGAACCATCGGCCGCGCCGTTCACGCGCCTCTATTTGGTGGATGAGGGCTTTCCTGGCCATAGAGAAAAGGACGTCATGTAGGTACTGGAAGTTCCCGACCTACGATCGTCGGAGAGGATGCCAGGATACCCCTGATATGGACGAAAACCGTCGCACCTCCAGCGGCATCGAGCTTCAGGTGGTCCACGACCAGCCGGCGGATCCGGATGCGATCGGCCGGCCGGGGGAGTACCCGTTCACGAGGGGGCCTTACCCGACCATGTACCGGGGGCGTCTCTGGACCATGCGCCAGTACGCCGGGTTTGGCAGCGCGGAGCAGACCAACCGCCGGTTCCGGGACCTGCTGGACGCAGGCCAGACCGGTCTCAGCGTGGCGTTCGACCTGCCGACCCAGATGGGCATCGACTCCGATCAGCCTCTGGCCGCCGGGGAGGTGGGCAAGGTGGGTGTGGCGATCGACACCCTCGACGACATGCGGCGTCTCCTCCATGGGATCCCGCTCGATCAGGTCTCGACCTCGATGACGATCAACGCCACGGCGCCGATTTTGCTCCTCCTCTACCAACTCGTGGCCGAGGAGGAGGGGATCGACCCCGCCCAACTCCGGGGCACCATCCAAAACGACATCCTCAAGGAGTACGTGGCCAGGGGCACCTACATCTACCCGCCTCGCCCTTCGATGCGTCTCGTCACCGACGTCTTCGAGTACGCCGCGGCTCACCTTCCCCAGTGGAACACGATCTCGATCAGCGGCTATCACATACGTGAGGCCGGGGCCACCGCCGCCGAGGAGCTGGCCTTCACCATCGCCAACGGCCTCGCCTACGTGCGGGCCGCCCTCGATGCCGGGC
>JBOGEU010000519.1:0-8600 GCA_050741995.1 Acidimicrobiia bacterium
GGCTGCAGACGATGTGTGAGGGCGGGGGAATGGCCAACGCCACGATCATCGAGCGCATCTGAGCCCGGGGCTCCGTTGCGTACCCGGTACTTGGTATCTGGTACTTGGACATGCCACGCCCGGCCGACTTGATCATCCATTCCGGGAAGCTGTGGGATGGCAGGCACCGGGAAGGGGTCGACGCCATCGCCGTGGCCGCAGGGCGGATCCTGGCCACCGGCACCAGCGCCGATCTGGAGCCGCTCCGGTCCGAGAAGACATCGATGATCGACGCCGGGGCACGGCGGGTGATGCCGGGCCTCATCGACTCCCATCTCCATATGGTGAGAGCCGGGTTGCGTTGGGACGTCGATATCCGCTGGCACGACCTCACTTCCCTGAGTCAAGGTTTGGAGTTGATCACCAGGGCCGGCGAAGATCGGCCGGGCGGGCAATGGATAGCGGTCCTCGGCGGCTGGCATCCGGGTCAGTTCAGCGAAGGCCGAGCCCCGTCACGTGCGGAGCTCGACGAGGCGGCACCCGACCATCCGGTCTTCGTGCAGAGGAACTACATCGAGGCCTATCTCAACACCCGCGCCCTTCAGGAGATGGGTTGGGACAAGGGACGGATGCCGGAATGGCCGGCGGCGCTCCAACTGCTCCGGGAGAAGCTGACGGCTCCCGATCCCGACACCCGTGCGGCGAGCACCGAGGGCATGTTGCGGGATCTCAACCGTATGGGTCTCACCGGATGCGTCGACGCCGGTGGCTTCGGCATGGATCCCGATGCCTATCGAGCTTTCTCCGATCTCGTTGCCCGGGGTGAGCAGGGGTTCAGGGCGCGGCTTCTGGTCGGCGTCGGCCGACCCGGCGACGAACCCGCCCAGATCGACGCCTGGATGCGGCTGACGGCCCCCGGATCGGGAGACGAGACTCTCCGCTATCTGGGTGCCGGTGAGGTGCTGTTGATGGGCGCTCACGACATGGAGGGTCTCGACCGACGGGACATCTCCGGTCAGGTCGAGCCTCTCGCCACGATGACGGGACGGCTCGCGGCGGCCGGCTGGCCGGTGCACATCCATGCAATCCTCGACGACTCGATCTCCGCCGTGCTCGACGCTTGGGAGCAAACCGGTCGGGACGCGGAGTTGAGCGAGCTCAGATACACGATCACTCACGCCGACCAGATCGGCGCCACCAACCTCGAGCGGATCCGGGCCATGGGCCTCGGCATCACCGTCCAGAACGGAATGGCGTTTCGCGGCGGCGACTCGGTGGAGAGCTGGGGTGAGGATCGGGTGAAGGGGGCGCCTCCGCTGCGGACGATGCTCGATCACGGGATTCCGGTGGGAGCCGGCACCGACGGCACCGTGGTGTCATCCCCCAACCCGTGGCCGTGCATCAGCTGGATGGTGTCGGGCGACTGGCTGGGCGACCAGCGGTTGAGCAGGGACGAGGCGCTGCGTCTCTACACCAGCGGCAGCGCGTGGTTCTCCTTCGAGGAGGAGACCCGAGGCAACCTCCGTCCAGGCAGCCATGCCGACCTTGTCGTCCTCTCCGAAGACCCGCTGACGATCCCAGAAGACCGGATTCGCTCGATCGAGTCGGTGCTGACCCTGGTCGGTGGCAAGACGTTCCACGACGTCCTCGATCGATAGGATCGCTCGATCATGGAGAAGCTCGCCATCAACCCACCGACTCTGCATGCCGCACCCGGCTACTCACAGATCATCCGGGTGACGGGTGGGACCACCATCTACATTGCGGGTCAGGTGGCGTGGGACGCGGGAGGAAAACTGGTCGGCCCCGGCGACCTCGAGGCCCAGGCGCGCCAGGCCTTCACCAACCTGTTGGCAGCGTTGAGCGCGGCCGGAGCACAACCGTCGGACCTGGTCAAGGTCGGGATCTACGTCGTCGGTCACAGCCCGGAGAAGTTGGGGATCATCCGAGCGGTGCGCGACGAGATCTTCCAGGCAGGCGCGCTTCCCACGAGCACCCTCATCGGTGTGCAGAGCCTGGCCCTGCCCGATCTTCTCATCGAAGTCGACGCCATCGCCGTCATCGACTGAAAGCCCCGCAAGTCTCTCTCCACAGCGGTGCCACTCATCCTGAGCCGGCGCTACAGACCGAGGTACGCCTTGCGGAGACGCTCGTCTTGTTCCAGGTCGGCGGCCGAGCCCTCGCCGACCACCTTGCCCTCCTCCAGCACATAGCCACGGCCGGCGATGTCGAGAGCCTCGACTGCGTTCTGCTCGACGAGCAAGATGGAGACCCCGGTGGCATTGACCTCACGGAGCACCTCGAAGATGCTCTCCACGACGATTGGGGCCAGGCCCAGCGAGGGCTCGTCGAGGAGCAGGAGACGTGGTTGAGCCATGAGGGCGCGTCCGATGGCCAGCATCTGCTGCTCGCCGCCGCTCAGGGTGCCGGCCACCTGCCTCTGCCGCTCCTCCAGCCTGGGAAAGACCCGGTACACCGAGGCCAGGGAGGCGGCGTGACCGGGCCGGGCGGCCATGGCGTAGGAGCCGATGTCGAGGTTCTCGGCCACGGTCATCTTGGGGAAGATGCGACGGCCCTCCGGCACCAAGGCGACGCCGTGGCTGCTCACATCGTGGGGCGCGATCGAGGTCAGCTCGACATCGTCGAACCGGACCGACCCGCTCCAGGGCCTGAGCACCCCGGCGATGGCATTGACCAGCGTCGTCTTCCCCGCGCCATTGGGCCCGAGGATGGTGACGATCTCGCCACTGTCGACACGGAGTGAGACATCGTGAAGGGCTTGTGCCCTCCCATACCCGGCGCTGAGACCGTCAATCCGGAGCATGGCGCTTCTTGGTACCCAGATAGGCCGCCACCACGGCCGGGTTGGACATCACAGTCTCCGGGTCGCCGTCGGCAACCACCAGGCCCTGGTCGAGGACCACGATCCGGCTGGAAAGGGCCGTGATGGCCCGGATCACGTGCTCCACGATCACCAGGGTGATCCTCTCGGAGTGGATCTTTCGGATCATCTCCATCGACTGGTTGATCTCGGTCGGGTTGAGCCCGGCCAGGACCTCGTCGAGGAGTAGCAGGGTCGGCTCGGTGGCCAGTGCTCGGGCCAACTCGAGGAACTTGAGCTGGTGCAAGGTGAGCTGATTGATGCCGACGTCGGCTACCGATTCAAGACCGGTGAAGGCGAGCCACTGTCCTGCCGCGGTCGTCGCCTCGGCCAGAGTGTGACGACGCCTGCCGAACATGTAGCTCACAGCGATGTTCTCCCGCGGTGTCATCGTGTCGAACGGTCTGGGGATCTGGTAGGTGCGGGCGATGCCCAGGGCGGCGATCTGGTGGGCGGGGAAGGAGACGATGTCCGTGCCATCGAACACGACCTCGCCTCGGTCTGCGGGATAGAAGCCACTGAGGAGATTGATCAGGGTGGACTTCCCCGACCCGTTCGGCCCGACCAGGCCGACGATCTCGCCCTTGTCGATCGTCACGGAAACATCGTCGACAGCCACCACCCCGCCGAAGCGTTTTCCCACCGAGCTGACCGCGAGAAGGCTCATGAGCCGGTCCTCGTCAGACTGTCATCGACCTCGACCTCGGATACGGTCTCCCGGCGACTGAACAGCGCGCCGATCGACGTCCGGGCCCCCGCCGGCACCAACATCACCAGCACGGTGGCCACCATTGCGTAGGCGAAGTCGCTGATCAGGGAATCATTGAGGTCGAGGACGATGGCCAGAGCCAGGACACCGAAAAAGCTCACGGCGGTTGTCTTCCAATGGCGCCGCATCCTGACGTAGATACCCTCCCGGACGGCCAGGGCAAGCACCACCAGCATGGCTCCGATGATGATCTGATTCACGTCGGTGAGCCCCGCGCTGTTGAGGCGGTCCGTCAATGTGGTGATGATGACCGCCCCCACCACAGGGCCCATCCAATGAGGCATCCCGCCGAGAACGCTCATCAGGATGACGAAGAGCGGGACCCGGATGTTGAACACGTCGTCGACGGTCACGAAACCGAGCTGGAGCGCCCACACCCCTCCCATGAGCCCGGCGAATAGGGCATTGGCGCTGAGCGCCATCATCTTGTATCGAAAGGTGGGGACTCCGAGCCCCTCGGCCACCGGTTCCTCGTCGCGGATGGCGAACAAGCCCCAGCCCAGTCGTGAGTCATAGATGAGATAGGCGGCGAGGACGGTGAGCAAGGTGATGAAGAGGGTGAGTTGGTAGGCGGCGGCGGTGAACTCCCCGAGGAAGGCGGGCAGCTGGGTCCCGGTGGTGAAGATCCCCGTGCCGCCGTCGATCGCGGGGCTGAGCCTTGCGACCGAGGCAAGGACGAAGGCAACTGCGAGTGTGGTCAGGGCGAATATCTCGCCAGTGAGCTTGCGCACCCTGAAAACGACCAGGCCGAGGAGCAGTCCGGTGAGGCCCGCAAAGAGACCGGCGACCGGGAGGGCGGCCATGAATGACCACCCGTGCTTGACCACCAGAACTCCCACGGTGTATACGCCGACCCCGTAGAAGGCACCTTGACCGAAGCTGAAATACCCGGAGTACCCGGTGAGGATGTTCCAACTCGAGGCCTGGGAGACCCAGAAGAACGTGGTGAAGAGAAAGATCAGGTAGAAGCGGGGAAACTCGAGGGCAGCCTGGATGGTGGGGGCGAACCCGAGGATCACGGCGACCACCGCGAATCCGACAAGGCTTTTCCCTCTGCTAGTCACGCGATGCTTCGCTTCGTGATCAGGCCCTCCGGACGGAATAGCAAAGCGGCGACGAGGATGAGAAAGGTCACCAGCGGCGCCGCCAACGGGCCCCAGAGCACGCTGGCCACCCCGGCGGCCACGCCGATGATCACCCCGGCGCTCATTGTTCCCAGGCTGTTCCCGAGACCGCCGAGGATGACGATGGGGAACACGATGCCAAACCAACCGACCGCCAGCTCGGGGAACACCGTCTGTCCGATCGCGATGAAGACCCCGGCCAGCGCCGAAAAGGCCGTCGACAGCCCGGACAGGATTACCGCCACTCGGCGCGGGTCGACTCCGAAGGCTCTGGCCATCTCGGTGTCCTGAGCCACCGCGCGCACCGCCTTGCCGAAGTAGGTCTGGGTGAACAGCAGCCACATCACGGCGGCGATGAGCAGGGCGACGAGAAAGGCCGCCAGTTGGGGGACCTGGAATGCGATGTTGCCGACGAAGAACGATCGCGCCTCGTATGGGTTCAGTTCTGGGCCGATTCGCCGGAAGTCCGCACTCCAGATCGTCTGCATGACGCTTTGGAAGATGATGAACAGCCCGAACGAGATGATGAGCGATTTGAACTCATCGACCCGGGCCAGGTGGAAGAACACCTGCATCAGGACTCCGAGCAGGAAGAACAGGGGCACCACGACCAGGATCAAGAGCAAGGGGTCGATCTCGAAGCTGACGGTCAGCTGATAGACGACATAGGCGCTGAGGAGGATCAACGAGAAATGCGCCAGGTTGATGATCTTGAGCGCTCCCCACGACAGGGAGATGCCGATCGACATCAGGGCGTAGAGACCACCCACGAGGATTCCGGAAACGATCCCTTGCGCGAGCAGCTCCACGTTGGTGGCTTCCCTCCTTCAGACAGACGAGGCTATCCCGCCCGACCAGGTGGGGCCGGGCGGGACAGCTCAAGCATCAGCCCTCCGGGGAATAGGCGACCGACCGATCCGGTGCCGCGAACTCTTCGGGATAGACGACGAACCAGTCGCCGTCCTGGACTTGCTTGATCTTCGACAGGTCCTCGAAGTAGTTCTGCTCCTCGGCGAAGAACTCGATCTCGCCGTGGAACAGGGTGTCGGCGCCATTTTCGATGAGCCAGTCGCACATCGCCTGCTGATCGAGGCTGCCTGCTCCCTCGGCTGCCTGCTGCAAGTACTCCCATGCGGTCCACGAGGCGGCCGCCTGGGTCTCCACCTTGTTATAGGGGATACCGGCCGCGGCCAGCGCCTCGTCGATCTGGGCTGCCACCTCGACCGCTTCGGGGTCATCGGTGAACGGGGGGTGCTCCTCGAAGATGGTCACCGACATGATTCCGTCGGCGCCTTCCGTCTCCAGCACCGGCCCGGGGGCCGGCCACTGGACGAACATGCCCGCCGGGGTGTAGTCGATCGCCTGCATCGCGGTGATCAGGTTCGGGGCATCGAGGCCCAGCCCCGCGATATAGAGGAAGTCGGGGTCTGCATCGCGCACCTGCGCCGCCAGCGGGCCCCAGTCCGAGGTGGCGATCGGATAGTTCACGTCGAGCACCACTTCCCAACCGCGCTTGGCCGCCTCGGCCACGGCACCGCCTTCGTCGGTTTCCGGCTGGCCGTAGGAGATGAACATCGTCCCCGGGAATTCGTTCACGACGAATCCGATGGTCTCCGGTGGGGTTCCCGTCGACTCGAGTGCGTCGTAGACCAGATTGGGATTGGTGATGTTGGGGTGGAGCCCTGTGGACCAGGAGCTGAAATGGCACTCGTAGGTGTAGGCGTAGGTCAGGCTCGCTGTGTGGTGGGGGAACACGTACCCGTACCGTTGCGCCACGGCCATGGCCGCGGTGATGTTCCCCGTGCCATAGGGGCCGAGGACGAGGTCGACCTCTTCTTCGGTGATCAGTCTCTCGTAGGCCGCGGCGGCCAGGTCGGGCGCCGACTCGTCATCGAGGAGGACCCACTCGACAGGGCGCCCAAGCAGCCCACCGGCCTCGTTGATTCTCTCCACGAAGACCTCACCAGCGGCCTTGTGAATGGCGGCGGTGGGGGCGAACACTCCGGTCAATGCCAGTGTGCTGCCGACCCGGATCGGCTCCATGTTCGCGGCCGTGGTTTCCGGTGCTGTCGTTGCACCCGTCGTCGAGGGCGCCGCCACCGTGGTGCCGGAGCCGGGGGTGGTGGTGGCCCCGCCTTCATCGTCGCCGCATGCTCCGGCGATCAGGGCCAACACTGTGATCAACACCAGATGTGTCCATCCCTTACGTGATCTCATCGGTTTCTCCTCCTGCGTTGACCAGCGGCCGATGACCGCCAGTGTTAAGTGAAGCTACACATCGCCGTGAGATCGTGCAGTTTCACTACGCACCCTGTCCCGGGTCGCAATCGGTCCATTGGCTCGATGGCAGCTCATTCCGGAGCCCAGACGACCGGTAAGGTGAGAACATGGCGGGCGTTCGCATCGACGAAATACACACCCAGGGCAACGACCCTCGTTGGAACATGCCCTACACGCCTGCGCTCAAAGTCACCGGTGGTGCCCTCGTCTTCGTCTCCGGTGTGACTGCCGCCCCGGTCTACCACTCGCACCCGCACGTGCCTGCCGAATTCGAGGCTATGCCCGACGACCCCACCTTGCAGACCGAGATGACGGTGGAGAATCTGAGAGCGGTGCTGGAAGCGGCGAATGGCAGCCTCGCCGACATCGTCCAACTCATACGTTTCATCGTCGATCTGGATCGAAATCAGGACGCGGTGAATAGGGTGATGGGCAGCCTCTTCGGAGACCACAGAGCGGCGAGCACGACCGTAGGGGTGGTGCGACTGGCGACAGATCCGAGACTGGTGCTGGAGCTGCAGGCGATCGCGGTCGTCCCCGAGTAGGGATTCCATGACCGGCAACACCGTATTCGACGTCATCCTCGCCGTGGTCGCGGGGTACATCATCTGGCGGGTGTCCACCGCGGTGATCCGGATGCTCTCGACACCACCCCCCGAGGTCGACCCTGAGGACGTCGTCGCTGTGGACCAAGACTACAAGTGCACCGTGTGCGGGGCGGAGTTGACGATGAAGGCGGTCAACGTTCGGGACGAAGCGGCCCCCCGTCACTGCCGTGAGGACATGATCCCCGTCTGGCGACCGGTTTGAGCTAATCACATTGATGTAGTTTTCCCCGGTCTTGTCCACAGGGTGTGCAGAATTACAGCCGTGTAACTCTGCTCCCCGGCGATTGCTCAGCGACTACGCTCAGAATCCGTGCCCGAATCGAAGCGTCGTAAGCCGAAGAACGGCCCGGTATCCGCCAAAGCTGCTCTGGCGGCGGTCAAGGCCAAGGATCCCAGCCCCACGTGGTACGTGGGCGTGATGGCCGGTCTCATGGTGCTCGGCGTGGTCCTGGTCCTGCTCAGGTTCGTGTTCGAATGGGACCAGACGGTGCTGGTGATCGGTCTCGTCGCCATCGCCGCCGGCTTCCTGATGACGACGAACTATCGCTGAGATCTAAGGAGCCGACGTTGTCGTCGTCGGAACCGTGGTTGTCGTCGTGGGGGCGGTGGTGGTCGTCGGCGGCGGCTCGAACTCACCCAGGGTCACAGTGACGATGTCACCGGGGAACACGGTGGCGCCCACCTCGGGGTTCTGGGAGACCACCAGGCCGTTTTGACCGGGATCGGCCACCGGCTGGGTCGCGTTCGACACTTCGAGCTCCAAGCCGAGGTCGTCGAGAATGTCCTCTGCCTGTCCCGGGGTCAGGCCGTTTAGGTTGGGCACCTCCACCGGCGCCGGGCCCAATGAGATCACCAGCAGGACCGTCCCCCCGGTCTGCATCTCGGTATCGGCCACGGGATCGGTCCTGATCACCAAACCCTCCTCCACGTCGCTCGAGTACTCCTCATCGACGGTGAAC
>JBOGEU010000520.1:0-7264 GCA_050741995.1 Acidimicrobiia bacterium
TCAACAGGAGCCGCTTCCGCCGGTGGTGGTCCCGACCCAGATATCGGGGTAGGCGCTCCGATCGAGGACGACGATGTGCTCGGAGGTCACAGCCGTGTCCGAACCGGACATCTCAAAAGGCAGGGCGCTCCAGCACAGGCCGTCGAGTGATGTCCAGCCGATCGAGCCCGATTCTTCGCTATCCCTACCCAGGATCACCCAGGCCGCGGGACCGGCCTCGACCGTGTACAGGTCGACGCCTTCGAGCGATGTGAACGGAGGCAGCAGATCCCACTCCGTTCCGTTCTCCGAGGTCCACACTGCCGGTTCGCCGATGCCGAAGCCCCCGACGGCGGTGAAGCGCCCGTCCCGCCAGGCCACGTTGTAGACATAAGCGCCGTTGCCGAGTGTCGAGTCCGAATCGGTCCAGGTCAGCCCGTCATCCGAGAACCAGACTCGGGGCTCGCAGACCGGCCATATGCCGAACGGCTCGCTTGGGTTGCTGGAGATCATGGCCACGAACCCGGCGTCGGTCTCCACCAATGGGGGCACGTCCGGGGAAGTTCGCGTCGGTGGCTTGCACACCGAGTCGAATGCAAGCTCCACTTCGCTGCCTGGTCCCCAATCCGGCTCGGCCACGGCTCGCTCGAACTCGGTACCCACCCGCGACCACCACACGTCGCCGAACAGCGACATCGCGACCAGGCCGTCTTCGGAGCCGACGAGACTTGGCCTTCCAGATCCCTGTCGGGAGCGGATCTCGTCGGGGAACACGAGATTGCCTTCGGACTCGAGCCATCGATGCCCGTCCCAGGCCAGGACTCGCCCATTGCGGACGCCGTAGGCGACGAGCTCGTCTCCGATCGCGGCCAGCTGGGACGGGGCATCGCGCAACATTTGGGAACGCCAGCTGGCGCCATCATTCGACGACCAAAGAAGGACACCGTCGGCGGTCATGCCCGACAACAGTGCAAACTCATCTGTCGTCGCCACCAGGCTGTCCAGATTGACCGACTCCGAGGGACCCCGCTGACGTGCCCACTCGATCATTGGCAACCGGGGCTCGGTGATCGAGAAGAGAACGACCGAGGCGGCGACGCTCGCCAGGGAGACCAACGCCAGACCCCACCAGTGCGGCGCGGCGACGGACGTCTCGGGAGGTGGGATCTCGACGAGAGTGTCCGGTGAGGGGGCCATGGGTCTCGGTAGTTGTCACTTCGGAACGAGCGATCATGCATCCTATATGATCCGGGGCAGGGTCACACATGGTTGAGAGCGAGGACAGGACACCGGGCACGATACGGGTCCAGGTTGCCCGGGCGGTCGAGTTCGTCGACTCGGTCTTCCGGGCGACGGGCGTGCCGTCCGTGGACGCCACACTGATTGCCGAGGTCCTGGTCTCTGCCGATTCGAGGGGGATCAGGAGTCATGGCCTGGCCCGCATCCCGTATTTCCTGATACGTCTCGAACGTGGGCTCATCCTGGCCCGGCCCGATATGAGGTTCTCCCCCGGGAGCGCCACCACCGGTCTCCTGGATGCGGGCGGGGCGATCGGGATCGTCGCCGCCGACAGGGCGATGAACGAGGCGATGAGGATGGCGGCCGAGCATGGGACGGGGCTCGTGGTGGTCAAGGACAGCAGCCATTTCGGGTATGCCGGGTTCTGGGCGGAACGAGCGATGCGAGCCGGGTACATCGGGATCAGCCTCTCCAACAGCGGTGGCCGGGTGGCGCCGACCTTCGGCCAGGAATCGCTCCTCGGCACCAACCCGTTGGCGGTTGCGATCCCCGGTGCGGACGGTGGCACCGACTTCTCCTTGGACATGGCCACCTCGACGGTCGCGGTGGGCAAGATCGAGACCGCCCTCCGGGAGGGTCGGCAACCACCACCGGGGTGGGTGGCCTCAGCCCAGGCCCCGACCCTCGATGACAACGGCGTCCTCACCTTCGAGTCCGCGCTGCTCCCCCTCGGCGGCGAGGGGACACTGACCGGCGGTCACAAGGGATACGGTCTGGCCCTGCTGGTCGAACTGCTCTGCGGCGCCTTGGGCGGAACCGACTTCGCGGCGAGAGTCGCCGGAGCGGCAGGGGACGGACCCCCGGCCATGGGTCATCTCATGGGGGCGATAAAGATCGAGGGTTTCCGGCCGCGAGAGCAGGTCCAGGCGGACATGGAGTCAACATTCGAGAGGATCAGAGCCTCGGCCCACGCCCCGGGCCAACAGCGCATCTACATCCACGGTGAGCCCGAGGCCATCGCCGAACAAACTCATCGACGAGACGGGATCCCGATCACGCCGATGGTGCGAGAGCAACTCGACCGCTGGGCCACTCGTCTCGACATCGAGCCGCTCCGCCCGTGACCGGAGCGAGCGCGGCTCGGACGGTCGAGGTCATCGAGGAGCTCGGGTTCACCGATGTCGTCACCATTCCAGACGGTGAGAGCCGGCACCTGTATCAGGCCCTGCTCGAACACCCGGGGATCCAGGTCTATCTCCCGACCAGGGAAGGGGAGGGCATTGCCATCGCCGCCGGGCTCTGGGTCGGCGGCCGCAAGCCACTGGTGTTGCTCCAGAACACCGGGCTGATGGAGGCCGGTGACGCACTTCGCGGCTGTGGGATCGGCCCCCGCATACCGCTCTTTCTGCTGATCGGATGGAGAGGCTACGCCGGGGCGGTGGCCGGGTCCCTGCCCGTCGACTCTGCATACCCCTACACGGAACCGCTGCTCGACGCGTGGGGGGTTCCCCATCGACTGCTGCTGAATGACGACGGCCTCGGCGTGTTCGCTGAAATGGACGAGATGGCGCGGACCGGTTCCAAGCCGGCCGCAGTGGTGTACGGGTACGGGTTTCGGCAATGAGCATGGAGCGCCTCCACCTGTTTCGGGCCCTGGTGGCGCGTCGCAGCGACGAGATCGTGGTCACCACGATGACGGCCACACTGCAATGGCCGCTGGTGTCGCAGCACGAGCTCGACTTCGACTTCCTCGCCTTCGGGATGGGTCATGCCTCCGACTTCGGGCTGGGGCTCGCCCTGGCCCGCCCCGAGCGCAAGGTGATCGTCCTCAAGGGCGATGGAGGCTTGCTGATGAGCCTGGGCTCCCTGGTCACCATGGGGCTCCACGGCCCGGACAACCTGCTGGTGCTCTTGTTGGAGAACGGGGCCTACGAGATGACCGGGGGACAGGTCTTTGCCCCCAACGTCGATTTCGCGGCACTTGCCCGTGGCGCCGGCATCGCCAAGGTGGAGCGCATCGAGACCGTGGCGGCATTCGAGGCTGAGCTCCCCCGTCTTCTCGGAGAGCCCGGGCCCCGTTTCGTGGTCCTCCCCGTGACCAACTCGGAGCCGTTGCCCCCGGTCAGCCACACCGACCACCGGGAACGCGTCATCAAACTGCGACGGGCGTTGGGCGTGATATGAGAAAAGGGGTGTGAGCGTTGGCTCGCTCACACCCCTTTTTGGCCGCAGTTGCTTACGGCGCCGGGACCACCTCGAAGCGAGGCTGCTCGAAACCGGCCTCGACGTAGTTGGCGTTGTCGGGGTTGAGCTCGGTTTGGAAGTCCCAGATCGCCCGCTCCGCCTCCACCCAATCATCTGTGAAGTACACCGAGTCGACGAACCAGTCGTTGGGCCCGGCCATGTAATCGGTGATGAACGCGATGTCCTCCTCCGACTCCACTGCGAAATGCTGCGGGTATGTCGAGATGATGTCCGCCTGGTTCTCCTCCCACAGCTCGATGCCCCTCTGCCACAGCTCGAGGAACGCCGCCGCCGCCTCGGGATGGGCGTCGTAGAACTCCTCGGTCGCAGTGAAGAGATTGGACATGATGTGGGGCTCGTCGCTCTCGAACCCGGAGAAGGTGTTGTAGAGCTGGAATGGTGACTGCCCGTCGTACATCACCACCATGTCACCGGTGCGCATGTAGCTGGTGGCGGCCTCGGGGATGAATATCCCGGCCACACAGTCCCCGTTCTCCACCATGTTCTGCGGGTTGACGAAGTGGTCGTTGACGATCAGCTCGTAATCGCCGCCGCCGACTCGGAAGTCCAGGCCGTGCAGCTCGTTGGCGGCCACGGCCCAGAAGCCGGTTGCCGAGACCGGGCTGGCCACACACAGCGTGGAGCCGGTCGGGATATCGGCGATCGTCTCGAAGCCGCTGTCGGGCGTGGTCATGAACGAGTCACGCAGCGCGTTGTACTTGCCGAAGGTGACCGTCTGGATCCCCGTCTCCTGTTCCAGGACCGGGATCTCCAGAGTGCCCATCGAGACGATGTCGCCGTGACCGCCGGCGAAGAAGGTGAACTCGTCCCAGGTGGTGCTGGTCACGATCCGGATGTTGTTCTCTTCTTCCCATTCGACCAGGTGCCCGTTGTCGTTGAGATAATCCCAAACCGGGTCCGGGGCGAAAGCGAACCGGACCACCGTGCGCGCCTCACCCCCGTCTTCGCCTCCCTCCTCTCCTTCGCCATCGCCACCGCATGCCGCGGCCAGCAGGCCGAGCACTAAGACCAGAGCCATCCACCACCGTCTAGATCGTGGTTTCAACTTCTCCTCCAGGATTGCTCGACGGGTCCCAGGGCCGCCCGTTTTCTCAATCCTATATCAGACAATCCATACCATGCAGTCTATACCGGCTGGTCAGAGGGCTAACCGGAGCGGTTCCCGCCCGGGGCGAGATGCAGAGCTGTCAACACAAATCTCGAGGGACCTAAGTAGCGACCAGATCCAGCTCTTCGAACTTGCGCAGGACCTGGGCCTTGGCCACAGCCACTTCCTCCTCGGCCGGGTCGCGGGGAAAGGGGAGGTCGATCTGCAGGTCATCCTCGAGCCTTCCCCCTTTGGCGAAGACCAGGATCCGATTGGAGAGCTCAACCGCCTCGCCGACGTCGTGGGTGACGAAGAGCACCGTCTTCCGGGTCTGTCGCCACATGTCGTGCAGCTCCCGCCGCAGCGACCGCGCCGTTATGGCGTCGAGATGACTGAACGGCTCGTCCATGAAGAGGACGTCGGGCTCGATGGAGAAGGCGCGGGCGATCCCGACCCGTTGCTGCATCCCACCCGACAACTCGCCGGGGTACTTGTCGCCTTTGTCCCCGAGCTGGACCATGTCCAGGTACCTTTGGCACCGTTCCCTGGTGGCGTCGCTTCGGTCCTTCTGGACGAAAATCAGATTGTCCATCACCGTCCGCCAGGGGAGGAGGCGCGCCGCCTGGAACACATACCCCGGTTCGGCCTCATGGTTGTCCTGGGTGATGGTCACCTTCCCCGAGCTCGGGGTTTCGATCCCACTCAGGATGTTGAGCAGCGTCGACTTGCCACATCCCGAGGGCCCGACGATCGACACGAACACGTGCCCCGAGACCTCCATGTCGACCTTCTCCAGAGCAACCACACGGTCGGCGCCGACCCCGAACTCCTTGTGCAGGTTCTCGACTTTGATCTCAGCCATCTACAGATTCCCGCCTTTCGCTGCGGTCGTATCGACGCCTGCGTCCTCATCCGCCATGAGGTGCCCAGTGCCGGCCCCGAACTCCACTTCCGACATCTGGACGGCTCCGATCTTGGGCCGCCACTTGAACGCCCGGTCTGACAACCGATCGAACACCAGCTTCTCCAACGCCATGGCGAAGATGATGAAGAATAGGGCGTACCCGATCACCCCTTTGGCGCGATGAGCGTCGTACCAGAACTTGATGGTCCAGCCCATGCCGCGGTCGGAGCCGAACACCTCGGCGATGACCAGCCCCTTCCACCCGATGGCGTAGGCATACCGGATCGCGGCGAAGAAGAAGGGCATGAGCGAGGGGAGCAGTACGTGCCGGGTGATCTTCTTCTGGGGCACGTCGAAGGCACGCGCCATGTCGAAGAGCTCTTTCGGCGTGTTGCGGACTCCCTCCCTCACATTGATGATGACGAAGGGAATGCCGGCCAGGATCACCGTCAGGATCGGAGCCTCGTGCCCGAACCCGAACGCCAGGCCGAGGAACAGGGCCCAAACCAGCGCGGGCATGGCCAGGATCGCCATCACCCAATCGTGGAAGAAGGCGTCGACGGACTTGGAGAGCCCCATGGCCAGGCCGATGACGGTGCCCAGGCTCAAAGCAACCAAGAAGCCAATCGTCAGCCGCACCATGGATACGGCGAACATCCCGTAGAGGTTGGTGATGACGCTGGAGTACCTCACACCGCTGGTGAGGGTGATCTCCTCCCACATGAACTCCACCACCTCGAGTGGGGTGGGGAAGATCCGGGAGTCGATGGTGAAGTAGATGAAGTACCACACTCCTATGACGGCGAACGGGAAGAGGATGCGCGCCGTCAGCGGTGATCCGAGGACGCGGCGGAACGAGCCGATCTGGCGTGGCGGAGAACCGACCACCGTGCTCACACCGTCACCTCCTGCCTCCACCGGTAATACCGGTTCTCGAAACGCTGCAGAACCAGTTTCTCGAGGATGAGGGCAAAGACGAAGAACGAGAGGGCCCATGTGAAGAACTCGTCCATCCGGAACAGCTGTTGGGCGACCCGCATCTCGAATCCGATGCCCTCGTTGGAGGAGAACACTTCGGTGAGGACGGTCACCTTCCAGCCGATGGAGAAGCCGAATCTGAGACCGGTGAAGATGAAGGGGGCGAGAGAGGGGATGACGATCTCACGTTGACGTCGCCAACTGGAGACGCCGAAGGCTTTCGACATGTCCATCAGGTCCTTGGGCAGCGCCCTGATCCCCTCGGCGATGTTGACCGTCACCAGGGCGAAGGTGGTCAGGAAGATGGCGAAGGTCCATCCCATCGGCTCGAAGCCCCAGATGACGAGCCCGGTCAGGGCCCAGATCAACCCCGGGGACACCAGGCTGATCGTGGTGGCATCTTTGAAGAAGCCTTCGATCCAGCGATTCTGGGTGAGGACGCCGAGGACGCAGCCGAACACGAATGCGCTGCCGAACCCGACGCCGATCCGGGTCAGGGTGGCGGCGAAGCTGGTGAAGAGACGGCCGGTCTCCACCAGGTCGGGAAACGTCTCGATGATCCGGGTCGGGCCGGGGAGCAGATTCTCGTTGAGCATCCGGCCGGAGACGAACTCCCAAACCCCGAGGACGACGACATAGCCGGCGATCCGCCAGAACCAGCGCCGCCTCGTGTCGCGTCTTCGCAAGGCGAGCAGCCGCTCCTCTTCTGCCGATCGGGCCCCCGGTGCCGTCTGCTCGAGTGTCGTTGCCAAGCTCGTCCTCTTGTGTCTAGCTGATTCTATTTGCGAATGTGGGTGGGCTGTCGCCCACCC
>JBOGEU010000521.1:0-1632 GCA_050741995.1 Acidimicrobiia bacterium
GGCCTAGGTACATCGACCGGGAAGGCGGCGGCTGAGCTGCCGCCGGCACAGAACCGTCAAGGTGACTACGGGAGTGTGCTCGCGAGGTGTACCTGAGGGCCGAGCATTTCACCTGGACGTGCACCTGTGTGCCATAGACCCGCGCCTTGCACAACGTCTACCAGGACTTTCGCGGTGCCCCCGGCAGTGTGTGAGTTCAGGACATCGGCGACACGTCCGGTGATGGGTGTGTCAAGACATCGGAGACACCGAGTGGTGGGGGTGCTCCGTGGACAAGGGCCGGTTCCTGATCGAGACGCACCTGCGGACGGGCCGGCCCATCGCCGAGCTGGCCGCCGCCCACGGCGTGCACCGCAGCTGGCTCTACAAGCTCCTCGCCCGCTACCGGGCTGAGGGCGAGGCCGGGCTCGAGCCCCGCTCACGACGACCCCACACCAGCCCGACCCGGATCGCCGGGGACTGGGAACAAGCCATCGTTGGTTTACGCAAGGAACTCACCGACCTCGGCCTCGATGCCGGCGCCGCCACGATCCAGTCCCACCTCGCCCGCCGCCACGCCACCATCCCATCAACGGCAACGATCTGGCGGGTCCTCAAGGCCCGCGGGTTCGTCACCCCCCAGCCCCACAAGCGACCCAAGAGCTCCTACCAGCGCTTCGCCGCCGAGCTCCCCAACGAGTGCTGGCAAGCCGACGTCACCCACGTCCAACTCGCCAACAGCACCTTCCTCGAGGTCCTCAACATCATCGACGACCACAGCCGCCTCGCCGTGGCCTCCCGAGCCTTCCTCACCACCCGCTCGCCCGATGTGGTCCGCACCATGCACCGAACCGCCCAGATCCACGGCTACCCGGCCAGCTTCCTGACCGACAACGGCGCCATCTTCACCGCCAGCTACCGAGGCGGCATGGCCGCCATGGAGTCCGAGCTCCTGTCCCTCGGCATCGCCTCCAAGCACTCCCGCCCCTACCACCCCCAGACCTGCGGCAAGATCGAGCGCTTCCACCAGACCCTCAAGAAGTTCCTGGCCAAACAACCACCGGTCACGACCAAAAAGCAGCTGCAGCGCCAACTCGACGCCTTCGGGGCCTACTACAACCACACCCGACCCCACCGGGCCATCGGCCGGCGCACCCCCGCCGAAGCCTTCGCCGCCCGCGCCAAGGCCTACCCGACCGGACCCCGCATCGACTGCCTCGGCTACCGCGTCCGCCACGACCGCGTCTCCAAGAACGGCAACCTCACCCTCCGCTACCGCGGCCGCCTCCACCACATAGGCCTCGGCGCCGCCTACAAGGGCTGGCGCGTCATCCTCCTCGTCGCCGGACGCGACATCCGCATCATCACCCTCGACGGCACCCAACTCCGCCGCCTCACCCTCGACCCCCAAAAGGACTACCAGCCCATCGGATGAACCGACAGGCCAGTGTCTACGGTGTCTCGCGACATCCGTCTCCGATGTCTCGCGACATCACAGAGTGGGCGTAAGAGGACTCGAACCTCTGACCTCACGCGTGTGAAGCGTGCGCTCTAACCAGCTGAGCTATACGCCCGGGGGCAGTGAACTTTACCAAGGCCGGGGAACCGGCCCCGGCGTCCGGGACACCCAAGTGATCACTCGGTGGCGAACGG
>JBOGEU010000522.1:0-2390 GCA_050741995.1 Acidimicrobiia bacterium
GGTCACGGGCTATCGACAGCCCGAGGCCGGTTCCGGCGGAGTCGCCGGCCTTGACGAAACGCTCGAAGACCTGCTGCAGGCGGTCCGCCGGGATGCCGGGCCCGGTGTCCGCCACCTCGATGATGACGCGGTCGGCCTCATGGCGGGCGCTCACTGTCAGGGTTCCTCCCTGGGACAGGTGGTGCACGGCATTGGAGACGAGATTTCCCAGAACCTGGTGGAGGCGGAGCGGGTCGGCTTCGAGCTCCGCCATCCCCGGCTGGATCTCGAGAACGGTCTCGACACCCTGTGTCTGCAAAGCGGTGGCGAACGATGCGATCACATCACCGATGAGGCCCTCGACGTTGACCGCCTCCTTGTGCAGTTGGAGCCGCCCGGCCTCGGCGAGGGCGAGCACCCTGAGGTCCTCGAGGAGACGTTCCATCAGGTCCACCTCGTCGACGACATTGGAGAGGCCCTCCGGAGGATGGAGCCCGTCGAGCACCGCTTCGATCTCACCCCGAATCACGGTCAGCGGGGTGCGAAGCTCGTGACCGAGGTCGGCGAGCAGCCGGCGTCTTCGCTCGTCCTCCTCCTCGAGACGGGCCGCCATCCGGTTGAACGAGGCGCCGATGGCCCCGAACGGCCCCGGTGCCATGGTCTGGATCCTGACCCCGGTCTCGCCTTCCCCGAGACGGCGGGTGGCGTCGATCAGGTCGCCCACCGGTGCCCACGAGCGCCCGAACCTCCGGATGGCAAACAGGCCGATCACCAGCAACAGGATCATGACCAAGCCGACGAAGAGCCATCGATGCCCGCCGCCGAAGCGCCCGAACCGGCCGAAACGGCTCACCAGGAAGCCTCCGATCACAGTCCCCGCCAGGAACAGGACGAAGATGAATCCGATGATCCGGCGCAGGAAGTGACGGCCGGGGCCCCATCCCGGAGGGCGCCCCTCTCCGCCCCAGGGCGGGCCGCGATGCGCCGGGTCAGGCATCGGTGAACTTGTAACCGACGCCGTAGACGGTGAGGACGTAAACCGGGCGGTGCTGGTCGGGCTCGAGCTTCTTGCGGAGATTCTTGATGTGGGCGTCGACGGAGCGCTCGTAGGACTCGAACGAGACGCCTCGCATCGCATCCAGCAGCTGCCCCCTGGTGAACACCCGGCCCGGGCTCGAGGCCAAGACCCGCAGCAGTTCGAACTCGGAGGTGGTCAGCTCGATCCTCACCCCGTCGCGTTCGACGGTGCGGTGCGGGATGCTGATCGTCAGGTCGGCGGCTCTGATGGTCTCGGCCGCCAGCTGGCCCCCGGTTCGCCGCAGCACGGCCTTGACCCGGGCCACCAGCTCCCGAGGGCTGAATGGCTTGACCACGTAGTCGTCGGCGCCGAGCTCGAGCCCGATGATGCGGTCGGTCTCCTCGCTGCGAGCGGTGAGCATGATGATCGGGATCGCCGACTGGCCCCTGATGGAACGGGTCACGTCGTAGCCGTCCATTCCGGGCAGGCCGAGGTCGAGCACCACCAGGTCCGGCCGGTCCGAGCGCGCCGAGGCGACGGCGGCGGGCCCGGTGGAGGCCAGGGCCACGTCGAAGCCCGCCTCGGTCAGGTAGTCCCTGACGAGGCGGGCGATCTTCAACTCGTCGTCGACGACGAGGATCTTGGACACGGGGGTCATTCTCGCCGCCGAGTGCCGGCTAGGTGGCGGTATCCGGCCCGGGCTTGTCCTTCGGCTCATCCCCGTGTGCCCGCTCGTGCCAGTCGGCCAGACGCTGCTCCATGGGCGAGCCTTCCGGGTCGTGCCAGCCCCTTCCGCCATACGGGCCCGGCCCCCATCCCCATCGGCGCGGGCCGAAGAAGAGACGGGCGATGAGGCCGAAGATCAGGAAGAAGAACAGGATCTTGAAGAAGAGCCCGAATATCCCGAACCCGCCGAAGCCGTGTCCCCAGAACCCGGGGTGGAGCCCCCGTGCCTCGTGGACAACCACCTCGGCCCCGGTCTCGACCAGGCCGTTCTGGTATCCGATCTGATACAGACCGAAGCCGAGGGCACTCAACGCCCCGAGGACCAAGACGGTGATCAATACGGTGCCGATCACATTCCTTCTCATGTCTCTGACTCCTTTCACTGAGACTGTGACCATCGTCGATCTCGAATGTGGAGATGATGTGAAGAAGGCGTGGAGGTCCTGCTGGACCTAGGGGCCCGAGACCACCTCGATCTCGTGCCAGGCGACCGGGCCGTCGAGGGTGATCTCCACCCATTGTGTGGGCCCGGCGCCAGCCGACCAGTGGGTCCCGGCGTCACCGTCGACCAGCCGCTCCGGGCCCGCTCCCGGCTCTGATGCCGAGGCGGTGACCGGCCGCCCCAAGGCGATATTCCCCGCGAGCTGGTCGGGGGTGAGGCCGAGGG
>JBOGEU010000523.1:0-1234 GCA_050741995.1 Acidimicrobiia bacterium
GCTCATCACCTTGGACGGGTAGTGGGCGGTGATGCTCATTGCGATCCCGAAGAGGAGGAAGAGGACCACCCCTCCCCCGACCGTCGCCACCTCGGGTGAGACCCCGAATCGTTCGGTAACGAACTCCCCAAGCGGGCCGCTGAGGCGAAATGCGACCCAAAGCCCGACGACGAGGCCGACCAGGTCCAGCGACTCCCTGACGAATCCGCGAAGCCATCCCCTCACCAGCAACCCGGCGAGGAAGAGCCCGAGGATGAAGTCGATCAATACCCGAGCCCGAAGTTGTTCACTCTGCCAGCACGGTCAGCACCGGGCACGGTGCATTCATCAGGATGTCGTGGGCATTCGAGCCGAGCAGGAACTTCCCGGCCGAGGTCCGCTGGCGCAATGCGATCACGATCAGCTCGCCGTCGAGCTCGTGGGCCGCCTGGATCACGTCCTGTGCCGGTTCGTTGCCCCGGACGTAGTTGTGGACCGAGAACGGGATGTTCTCACCCGCCAGCCTGGCCTCCAACGCGTCGAGATCGCGATCGCTTCGTATCACGTCATCGTCTTCGTCCTTGCCTGCCCCATGCATCGAGTGGACCACCACGAGACTCGTCTTGCGCAGCCGCGCCTCGGCGATGCCCAACTCCAGAGCCTTCTTCCCCCGCTCTGAGGACAGGTACCCGACGATGACGCTCATGATGTGCCTTTCGCTGGATCGACGAGCGAAACGCTAGTGCTCCGGCTCGCAAGTTCCGTGCGTGTAACGCCGAGCCATCGGCGTTCCTGGCAAGGACGCAGGACGAAGGCGCACCCGGTGCGGTTCGCCGAGGACGAGGACGCAGCCAGAGGCGTCGAGGGCCGGCGGGACACGTGCGAGACTTGGGGGTCGGTGCACTGTGCCCCGAGCGTCGACGCCAGAGCACCGGCTATCAGGCGAGCTCGATCCTCATCCTCTTGTTGGCCTTGCCCTTGGATTCGGTCTTGATCACCCGCACCTCGCCGACCTCGAGCGTTGAAGCCACATGGGTTCCGCCGTCTGCCTGGCGATCGAGGCCGACGATGTCGACGACCCTGATCTCCTCGACCCACTCCGGGATCAGGTTGACCTTGGTCCGGATGAGGTCCGGATCCCTGAAGGCCTCCTCGCGAGCCAGATAGATGATCTCCGTCGGGTAACCCTTGGTCAGCTCCTCGTTGAGCTTGCGCTCCACCTGCCGGCCGAATTCGACCGAGATCCCGTCCAGCT
>JBOGEU010000524.1:0-2287 GCA_050741995.1 Acidimicrobiia bacterium
CAGCACCCCCATCGCCAACACTGCCGAAAGGGTGATGGGATGGGGTGCGGTGCTCTCCACCTTGGTCAATCCGCTGGGGCGCGCCTTAAGGTCCCGGCTGAAGCCCCGCACTCCGTCTGGATCTTCGATCAGCCCGACTGCCGTCCAGATGTCATACAGGAACACGGCACGCTGTTTCAGGACAAATTCGAAAATTGCGATGATGCCCTGGATGGCAGTGAGGACCGAGATCAAGGTGAGGATGCGTCGGGACCGGCGAAGATTGGTCGCCACGTGGTAGGAGGCGATAAAGAGCGCGGCATAGAGAAACACACGAAGCAGGCCCCGCCGTGAAGCCTGCATCTCGTACTCGGTGTAGCCGGGCGCATTCCAGAAGTAGGCGAACACCAATGTAACGAGGAGCGCCAATGCGATCAGACCCAGTGCCCCCCTGGGCAGCGGTTTGGGCTCGACGACCAGCCACAAGAACCACAGAATCGCCAGCAGTCCCAAGATGGGCTCCCACGGGCGGATGGAGAGACCCACCGGTAGGACGAAGGCGTCCGGGATGAGACGGTTGATGACCAGATACGTCACAAGTGTCAAAACGACCAGAAAGCCCAAGAGATCTCTTCGGTCGCGTTGTGTGACCCCACTGGAAGGATCGGCTGGACGGGTCTCTCGAGGTTCTCCGCTGCGGAGGGCGATCATGTCTCAGGGACGAGAGGATCGATGACCGTGGGTCCCACCCGGCTCGCCGACCTCAGGTACGGGCGGCTCGGGTGGCTGCAGAGAAATACCCCGGTCAGCACGAGCGAGGTACAACCCCTGTTCCGTCAGTTCTCGCATGCCCGCTTCCTCGTGGCCGACCGCCCGTCGCTCCTCCCTGGCCCGTTGCCAGGTGTCGACTGTTGTGGTGAGCACCAACAGGGCGAGGGTACCAACTCCGAGTAAGGCCAGGCTCATCACCGGCGTGCGACGCTCGCCCGTTTCTTTAACGGTCAACTCCCGGGTGATGAGCATGACGCTGATCCGCTCTTCTTGCCCCGTGGCGGGCGTATCCCAGCGCACGGAGATCCGGCTCGCGTCCAACTGGGCGCCAGCCTCGCTCAGAGCCAAAGCCTCCGCCTCCTCTAGCTCCTCCTCATCGAGCTCCGCCGCGTCCTCTACCGGTTCGACCTCCTCGAAGTCGATGCCGCCCCACTCGATAGAGAGCACCAGTGGGGGCCGCGCCACCTCCGTGTCGAGAAGGGGGGGCACGTCGATGGTCTCCGTATCCAGGGGAACTCCAACCTCGCGCTCCACGCTCACGGTGATCTGGCCGTCAGGCTTGACATGGGCAAGTTGTGGCTCCAACCCACCCGCCGCCGCCTGCACCGAGACGGCGACCTCGTCGCCTTGGAAGTTGGTAATCACAAGTGTCAGACCCGGATCGGCATTGGCATAGAGACGATCCATGTTCACCAGGAGACTGCCGAGGAATGGCTCCTGCACGACGGCCGGATCCGGCTCGGGCAACTGTGCCATGACGGGGGCCTCCGCCAGACGACCCTCGAGCCATCGAAACGCCCCCATCGCTCCCGTCACCGCGCCTTCGGGAGTGTCCGACGTTGCGGTCACGGTGATGAACGAGGTGTCGCTCGGGGTGTCCGCGGCGAGGGTATCGAGCAACTCGATACCCTGAGCCTCCTCGATCTGGCGGGCCGCCTCGGGCGTGCTGAGTAGCTGGGCGTAAACCTGGGCCGGTCCTGCGAAACCACCTGAGACGCCCCTGGAGGCAAGCGAGTCCAAGCCCTCGGGCACCACCACCATCTCGATCGCGGACTCGTACTTTGGGGGGATACGGTTCTCAATTGACCACCCGTCGCTGTCCCGGGTTACTTCGAAGACGAGGGCGAAGACCGCGATTCCCAAACCGATGAAGCCAATCAAGAGCAGTCTGCGCTGCCTACGGAGCGCCCGGGTGAATTCGTAGATGTCCACTGTTTACGCTCTCCTTTCGACCGCAGCCTCGACACTCTCATTCAGAGCGAAGAGGCCGGCGGTGCACGAGCATGGCACCCAGCCCCGGCAGTGTCTCCTCCGGGCGGAGAGGAGCTTGCTCATTTGGCGACCTGGCGCATGGCGGAGAGGAGAGACGGAAGCCGCAGCGGCTTGGCCAGCCTGATCGCCTCCGGCAGCATGCCGGGTTGCTCCCCGCCGAGCACGAGCACCGAAGTGGAACCCATCGTTTCCAACCAATGCTGACTGCCCGGTTCAGCGCCAGCCGCGATGTCGGCGTCGAGAATGATGACCTCGGGGCTGAACG
>JBOGEU010000525.1:0-4421 GCA_050741995.1 Acidimicrobiia bacterium
TCCCGGCCGCGGTCGAGGTGACCAGGAGCAATGACACCGAATTCGACTTCCATCAGGACCCGGACTTCCTGTACCTGACCGGGTTCCACGAGCCGGACGCGGTGGCGGTGATCACCCCCGGGCACAACGATGGGGATTACACGCTCTTCGTCCGTCCCCGCGACCCTGAGATGGAGGCCTGGACCGGGTATCGGGTCGGGACCGAGGGGGCGAAGCGGTTCGGAGCCGATCAGGCATACGAGATCGCCGAGCTCGACGAGGTGCTCACCCGCTACATGGTCGGTCGTGAGGTCCTCTGGTACCGGACCGGCAATCCCCGGCATGACGACCGGGTGGCCGGGATCATCGCCAGGGCGAGGCAGCATCGGGAGCGATTTGGGGGAGTTTTGCCGTCGACGGTCAGGGACATCTCAGTCGTCCTTGCCGAGATGCGCCTGTTCAAGACCGTGGCCGAATTGAGCAGCGTTCGTCGTGTTTGCGAGCTATCGGCGCGGGGTCATGCAGAGGCGATGCGCTTTGCCGATCCCGGTCTCTACGAGTATCAGGTGCAGGCCGCCCTCGAGTATCACTGGCGTCTGGCCGGGGCGCGCCACAACGGATATCCGTCCATCGTCGCCTCGGGAGCCAATGCCTGCGTGCTCCACTACGTCGAGAATGACCGGCTGATCGAGGACGGGGACCTGATCCTGATCGATGCCGCCGCCGAGGTCGACGGCTACACGTCGGACATCACCCGGACCTTTCCCGCCAACGGGAAGTTCAGCGGGCCGCAGCGAGCCGTCTACGAGGTGGTCCACTCGGCTTTCGAGAAGGGGCTCGACATGTCGGCGCCGGGCTCCAGCCTGCGGGCAATCCACGACTCGGCGACGCGGGTGCTCACCGAGGGAATGGTCGAGCTCGGCCTGCTCCCCAAGTCGGTGGAGGACTCCTTGGCGATGCATCACTACAACCAGTTCTTCTTCCACGGCACCGGGCATTGGCTGGGGCTCGACGTCCACGACATGGGCACTTATCGGGTCGGCGGTGTACCTCGCAAGCTGGAGCCGGGGATGGTGTTCACCGTCGAGCCGGGGATCTACATCTCACCGGACAAGGGCGTGATCACCCTGACTCTCCTCGAATACGACCAGGACGAGTGGAGTCAGCGGCGGATCCTGGAAGGAAGAGCGGCGGCCGCAGCCAAGGAGGCGGAGGCCAGGGAGCAGGCCGAGAAGATCACCCACACCGTGCCGGCCGAGCTCCTCGGCATCGGGGTCAGGATCGAGGACGACGTCGTAATCACCGACGAAGGCCACGAGAACCTCACCAATGCGGTCCCGTCGCGCATCGACGAGGTCGAGGCGCTTTGCGCCGAGACTTCGGCGCTCCCCAGGGGTTGACCGCTCTCACCGATCGAGGCTCCGGTTGTCATCCCCTCGCCCGATCATGAAGCTCGTCCCGGGCTCGCCTCAGCTCATGACCGGTATCGCGTAGCGCAGGATGGCGAAGAAATGAAAGCCGCTCCCGGCAATCACCAGCACGTGGAACAGCTCGTGGTGTGAGAAGGCTCGGGGGAAGAGCTTTGGCCATTTGACCGCATAGATCACGGTTCCGATCGTGTAGCACGCCCCGCCGAGGACGATGAGGGTTATCGCCCCCGGGCCCAGCTCCCGCCATATCCACGGGATCCAGATCAAGGCCGACCAGCCCATGACCATCTGCAAGGTCACGGAGAGCGAAGTCCGGACCTCCGGCATCAATGCCTTGAGCACTATGCCGGTGATGGCGATGCCCCAGACCACTGCGAGGGCGATGCCGAGCGCCATGCCCTGCAGGGAGGCGATGGCGATGGGGGTGAAGGTCCCGGCGACCACCAGGAAGATCATCGAATGGTCGATCCTTTGCAGGCGGGCCTTCCAGCGAGGGTCCCATGGGACCGAGTGGTAGAGGGAGGAGACCGTGTACATGGTCAGCAGGGCACCACCGAAGACGATGGCGGCGATGACTGCGCTGACCCGGCCCCAAGCTCGCTCGAGGAGCACCACCAGCCCCACCGAGGCGGCCACTGCCGCTAAGCCATGGAGAAAGCCCCGAATCGGGTTCTGCATCCTTCCGATTGTCAGCCGCTCCATCGCATTCAGGCTAAGCATCGACCCGTACAAGCCGACACCGAGTCGTTTGCCCCGGGAAGGCCATGACGAGGGACATGGCACGGACCGGTACCATGAGGCATGGCTATGGCCCTTGGTGTCCTCTATCGGCTCTATGAGCGCAACCTCGTTCACGGTCTCGAACGCGACCGTCTTCCCCGTCACATCGGCATCGTCCTCGATGGTCATCGACGGCACGCTCGTGAAGAGCGGCTCCCCACCTACACCGAGAGCTATCGGGTCGGGATGCGCCGTTTCGAGGAGTTCCTCGGCTGGGCGCACGAGCTCGAGATCCCGGCGGTCACCGCTTGGGTGCTCTCACGGGAGAACCTCTCCCGGCCCGCCGACGAGCTCGACCCGTATTTCGAAGTCCTGGTGGAGTTGTTCGGGCGGCTCCCAGCCATCTGTGACGAGTACGACATGGGCATCAGGTTCATCGGGAGCCTCGACCTGTTGCCGGCACAGCTGGTATCTGCGGCCAAGGCGGCCGAGGAGGCGCAACCCTGGGGCTCGCGACGGCTCAACATCGCCATGGGATACGGGGGCCGTCAGGAGATCGTCGACGCGGCCAAGGACCTGGTGGCGAAGCTGGCCGCCGATGGGATCTCACCGGATGAGATCGCGTCTCGCATCGATTCGGACTCGCTGGCCTCGCACATGTACTCGGCGGACCTTCCCGATCCCGATCTCCTGATCCGGACCTCCGGTGAGTCGCGTCTCTCCGGGTTCCTGCTCTGGCAATCGGCCTATGCCGAGTTCGTCTTCGTCGACGTCAACTGGCCCGCCTTCCGCCGTGTCGACTTTCTCCGTGCCCTGCGCGACTTCACGTCGCGAGAACGGCGGTTCGGGAAGTAGCCGTGTTCGCGCCGCTTTCTCTGTCGGCGTAGCGCCATATATGGCGCTACGTGCCTCAGGTAAGCGTGCCCATCGGCCTCGACCCATCCCCCTCAGGAGGTGACCATCCCTTCCTCCAGATGGCTCACATCGCCAAACTGACGGAGGGAGAAGCCCCACCCGGTGCTGATCCGGGTCATGGTGAGACGGGAGACCCCGCTGTGAGGCTGATGGAAACGCTCCCACTCCCAGGGAACCGGCTCCAACCCGAGGAGATGGCCGAGAACGACGGCGTTGGTCCCGGCGTGGGCGACGATGATCATCCGCTTCTCGGGGTCGTCCAAGTCCCACAAGTCCCGCTTGTCGGCGCGCATCGGGAAGATCCCGTGAGCCCCCAGTGTCTTCTCCAGACCGGTCACCACACGCTGGTGGAAGTCACGGAACGACTCGCCACCGGGCAGCCCATCCCACAACTCCTCCCGCGTGCGGAAGCTGGACTCTCGTAGCAGTCTTTCGATCTCATCGGCGGGTGAGCCGTCCCAGCCGGGAGGGTTGTTGATCTCCTGCAGCCATCCGTAGACCTCGGTGGCAATGCTCAACTCATCGGATACCGGGGCCGCAGTCTGGACGGCGCGGTTCATCGAAGAGACCCACAATTCGTCGACTTGCTCCAACCGGGCGAGACGCCGCGCCACCAGCCTTGCCTGCTCCCGCCCGAGATCAGTCAGGTCCGGGTCGTTGCGGGCGATGCGATCGGGAGTCCAATCGGGTTGACCGTGTCGGACGAGCCATAGGTCCACTTTCGCAACGGTAACGCGACGCTTCCCGGCTCATACCGACTCGGTGGGCAATACCATGACATCGTGTCCAATAAAGCCTTGGTCGACCACCTGCGCACCCATTCCCTGTTCAAGAACGGTCCCTACACCCTGCGCTCTGGGGCCAGGTCGGACTGGTATCTCGATGCACGGCGAACCACGATGAGCGGCGACGGCGCCCGAATCGTTGGCGAGGCCGTGCTCGGAGCCCTCGATCCCGAGGTCGAGGCGCTGGGCGGGATGACGATGGGAGCCGACCCGATCGCAGTTGCCACTGCCATCCTCGCCAATGAGCGCAATCGTGAGCTGAGCGCTTTCTCGGTTAGGAAGACGACCAAGCACTATGGAGCGGGAGGGCGGCTGGTGGGCCCGATCACAGCCGGCATGAGTGTGGCGATAGTGGAGGACACCACCACCACCGGAGGAGCCGCGTTGGAGGCCGCGGAGGCGGCGGCCGCCGGTGGTTTGAACGTGATCCAGGTAGTCGCCCTCGTCGATCGCTCGGGGGGGAGAGCCGAGGAGGCTTTCGAGGCGCAGTCGATCCCCTATGTGGCGCTGTTGCTCCCCAAGGACCTCGGCGTGAAGGAATGAAGGTCCTGGTCCGCCGCTCGGCGGTGAGGATGTGGCTGCTGGCGATAGG
>JBOGEU010000526.1:0-1130 GCA_050741995.1 Acidimicrobiia bacterium
GTCGCCGGCAGTGGTGGATGTCTCTGAACCACTATCGCCGCCGCAAGCGGCGATGATCATCATCAGAGCCACCACTACGGCGACGCTCTTCCATCGTTTCATCGTTCTCCTTCTCCTCCTTCGCCCCGTGTCATGCATCGGCCGGCTCTCCGGTCGATGGGCCCGCCCCGGGGAATGGGCGCTACCTCTTCTCGGTCAATGCACAGACCCCCCTACGGTCGACTGTCGGATCACAAGCTCGGTGGGAAGAAGGACACGGCGCGGAGTCCCCGGGCTGTCGAGGAGCCCGAACAGGGCCCGGGCCGCTTCACTGCCGTGGGCGTGCACCCCCTGACGGATGGTGGTCAGGGGTGGGTCGAGCTCCGACGCGAAGTCGAGATCGTCGAAACCGGCCAATGCCACGTCGCCGGGCACGACCAGGTGTCGTGCCTGCAGCTCATCGAGGACGCCGGCAGCAGTGGCGTCGTTGGCGGCGAAGATGGCGTCGACTCCGACATCGAGGAGTTGCTTGGCGGCGGCCGTTCCCGAGGGACGGTTGAAGTCGCCTTCGACGACCAGCCCATCGGTGCTGAGCTTGGCGCGTCGCATCGCCTTGAGGTAGCCCTGAAGCCGGTCCTCGGCGGCCACGGTGCCGCGTCGCCCGGTGACGTGCCCGATCCGCCTGCGGCCGATGTCGAGGAGATGGCGGGTGATGGTGTCGGAGGCGTTGATGTTGTCCACATCGACGTAGCTCGCCTCGAGGTCGGTGCGTCGGTGCCCGATCAGCACCGTCGGCAGATCGGAGACGAGCAGCCCGTCGACCAGAGGGTCGTCGAGCATGTCGGCCGTGACCACCACCCCGTCCAGGAGTCCCATGCCCAGGATCCGATGCAGGGTCTCTTCCTTGCTCCGGTTGCCGAGCCAGAGCATCATCCCCGCCGCCTGCTCCGACAGGACGTCGCTGAGGCCATGGAGCAGGGTGGCGAAATAGGGGTCCTCGAAGAGAAGCGGGGGGTCGACATGCATCACCACCCCGATGACGCCGGTTCGCCCCGAAGCCAGGGATCGGGCGGCCAGATTGGGTCGGTAGTCGTGATTCTCCAGGACCTCGAGCACCTTGAGACGGGTCTGCTCCGAGACCGGCCCCCCGT
>JBOGEU010000527.1:0-1331 GCA_050741995.1 Acidimicrobiia bacterium
CCGAGCCGACGAGATATCTGGAGCTTCGTGGCCGGGTGCACCTCGTTCCCGACCCGCTGCTTGCCCTCGAACGCGAGGTGGCGATCAAGTACCGGGGTGCGCACGTGGATGTCGAACGGCTGGGCACGATGCGGTTTGCGGCGACGCTCGACGTCGACCGAGTCACGAGCCAAGGGGGCCACTGACGCGACCGCTGCCCGATCGCGACTCAGTCGGCGAACACGCAGAATTCGTTGCCCTCGGGGTCCGCCATCACGGTCCAGGTGATGCCGCCGTCACCCTTGGGTCGCAGCACCGTCGCACCGGCATCGGCCAACGGCTCGACCGAGGTTGCCGAGACGTCCCAGTGGGTCCGGTTCTTGACCGTCTTGGGCTCTGGCACCGGGACCAAGTCCATCGTGAGGATCGGCATGCCGACGACCTTCTCGACGGTGGACCAGCCGAGCTCGTTGTGGGTGACGTCGGCGTCGTAGACCCCGCCCCACCACTCGGCCTGGGCCATTGGGTCGGCACTGTCGACGACGAGACCATGCATCCGCTCAGCGGGCATCTCGTCACGCAGGAACGCGCAGTACTCGCCGCCTTCGACGTCGGCCATGACGGTCCACGACCGGCCCTCTCGCTGGGGCTCGACGACTCGCGACCCGAGCGCTTCGAGATCGGCGAGCGTCCGCGCGTAGATGTCGAAGTGCACGCGCTGCTTGGTGGTCTTGGGTTCCGGGCACTCGGTTGACCCAAATCGTGTGCTGGGGCGTCGGGCCTTGGACGTCGGCATCCCCGTCGTCGTGCAGATGCAACTTCCGACCGAGTAGGTCGGCCCAGAAGCGACCCAGCCGGGCAGGGTCCGCCCCGTCGATGACGACGTCCTTGAACCTCGCAAGCGCCATGGCGCGCACCGTACTGCCGGGCGCCGCCAGCGTCCCCGCGAGTACGTGGGACACACACCAGGTCTGCACCGAGCGAGCGCCAGTTCCGTGGTGTGCCCGCGCTCGAGTTTGAACCACGGCTCAAGCCGGGGGACCATCAGACAATGAACCCTCGTCCCGGTTTCATCTGCGTGGTAGTCGACGACATGGCCCGGTCGCTCACCTTCTACCGGCATCTGGGTTTCAAGTTCCCGGTCGAGGCGTACGGCCAGATCCACGTCGAACTGGAGCTTCCCGGCGGACTGCAGATCTACTGGGACTGTACGAAGCAGTGGGCCAATCTGGATGCGCCGGACTATCGGCCGGGGCCCCATGGCCGGGTGGCGCTTGGGTTCAAGGTCGACTCCGCCGGGGACGTCGATGCGCTGTTCACCAAGCTCAAGGGGCTCGGCTACAAGGTTGATC
>JBOGEU010000528.1:0-1049 GCA_050741995.1 Acidimicrobiia bacterium
GGCCAAGGCCGGCGTCGACCAGGTCACCATGCACATCGAGGCCATTCCGGACCCGACGCGAGCGATGAAGCGCAGCGAGGACATCGGGCTCGATTTTGGGCTGGTGATCAACCCGGGCACCCCCTTCGAGGCGGTGGCTGCCTACGTGGAGGACTGCAACGTGATAGTGGTGATGTCGGTCGAGCCCGGTCACGGGGGCCAGGCCTTCATACCCGAGGTTCTCCCCAAGGTGGAGGCGGCCAGAGAATGGGTTGAGTCCCACGGGCTCGAGACCGATATTCAGATCGATGGCGGTATCACGCCTGACAACGCTGCCGATGCGATCTCGGCCGGGGCCACCGTGCTCGTGGCCGGCACAGCGGTGTTCGGAGCAGAAAACCCGCCCGCTGCCGTGGATGCACTGAGAAGGGCCGCAGAATCAAATGAGTGAACGAGTTCTGGTCGCAGACGACGATCCGGACATTCTCACGGTCGTCAAGGTCAATCTCGAGCTAGACGGATTCGAGCTCGACACTGCCGTCGACGGCGAGGATGCGCTACACAAGGCCACGTCCAACCCGCCCAACGTGATCATCCTCGACATCATGATGCCGCGGATGGACGGGCTCACCGCACTGCACCGTCTCCGCAGCCAGGCGGCCACCGCCAGCATCCCCATCATCCTCCTCACAGCTCGCGGCCTCCCCGAGGATCGGGTGCGTGGTCTCGAGCTCGGCGCCGACGACTACATCACCAAGCCCTTCGACATCACCGAGCTGGCAGCCCGGGTGCGTGCTGTCCTCCGCCGCACCCAGGCAGCCCGAGACCTGTCGCCCCTCACCGGGCTCCCCGGCAACTTCAAGATCACCGCCGAGATCGAGAACGCGATCAAGGAGAAGCTGGAGTTCGCCCTGGTGCACGGCGATCTCGACAACTTCAAGGCCTTCAACGACCACTACGGATTCATGCGCGGCGACGAGGTGATCCGTTTCTGCGGCAGCTGCCTCAGCCAGGCCGCGGCCAGCCTTGGCATCGCCGGTGCCTTCATCGGGCATATCGGCGGTGACGAC
>JBOGEU010000529.1:0-1375 GCA_050741995.1 Acidimicrobiia bacterium
GTCCGCGTGGACCCCACTTCGGGAAGACGTGACCCCACAGCTCGTCGGTCACCTGCTGCCTCCCGACGTCGGCGGCGGTGGGCGGCCGGCCGGTGAGATCGGCACGGATCGCCCACCTGCACCCCCACCCGCCGATGGAGGCGGCCGCAGAGCCCGTGCCGCGAAGACCGCGGTGCTGGCCACGCCGACGCCTTTGAGGACCACCCCGCCCAGTCCGCTGCTGAGACGATGCGCCACCGTGTCGCCCACCTGGGGCACGAACTTGAACATGAACGAAGGCACCAGCGCCGCGGCAACGAACGCCAGTAGCCCCATTGCCAGTGCCTGGATATCGAGGAACCCTTGGGCCGGGTCGATCCCCGAGCCCAGCATCACCCATGCCAATGAGAGCATGAAACCGATGACCGGCTTCACCAGGATCAAGACGACGAGAAGACTCATCCATGTCGTTGCCCACGAAGCAGCGGCGGACCACAACCGTGTGGCAAGCATGGCCGGACCCATCAGAACCGACAGGGCCACGCCGAGGTTGCGCATCAGCATCATCGCCCACACCAGCAGGGCACCAATCAGCGCCACCAGGGAGAGCACTCCGACCAGGGGCATGAACTGTGGCTGCGCCACCAGAAAGGCAGCGGTAGGCAGGCTGTTGAACGCCGACTGCAGCGACGCCACCGCAGCCTCGTCGATCACCCACGCAGTCAGGGCATCGGTGGCGGCGATGAGGACTCCGGCGACGGGTGCAATGACCAGCATCGCCGCACCAACAAGAGGAGCCTCCACGAACGCGAGGCGGGCGACTGCTCCGGGGCGGCCCTGGACCCCCGCCTGGACCACACCCAACAGGACCATCAGCGGAAGCACGTAGCGGCCCACGGCGAGTCCCTGGCGGATCATCGCCTGCATCGCCGACGCCTCGAGAGCGCCATCCGGAGAGTCGAGGATCCAGCCGATGATCATCCCGATCATGGCCGCCGTCGTCTCGATCACCCAGCCGATGACCTGTCCGGCCAGATCTGCGAGGAATCCGCCGAGAAATCCCACGTCGCTCCTAGATCTCGGGGACGATCGACAGGATCGTGTTGATCGACAGGCCGATGAAAAACACGATCAGCCCGGTGAGGATCCCCGACTTCGCCCGCGAAACGGCCTGCAAGTTCGAGCTGTTGGCGGCGAACCCCCACACCAGTGCCGAGACGAGGACGGTCAACCCGCCGGCCCATAGGGTCCCGTAGCGGACCCACGACAGTATCTGGCCCAGGGTGCCCGCCAGTTCAGGTGGCGCTGTCGGCGATGGCACATCGACCTGTGCCAGGACCATGATTGTGCGAAGCATCATCTTTCCTTCCGTTCATGTCTCATCGGGCGCCAGACC
>JBOGEU010000530.1:0-1673 GCA_050741995.1 Acidimicrobiia bacterium
CGCGGTCGAGTAATAACGAAGAGAGTCACCGGCCCCGTACAGGTAGAGGACCATGTAGTGGCGGGCGAAGGTGCCGGCGATCTTGGCCACGAAGCCGATGAGGACCCAGCCGGCCAGCCAATGGGCGTCCACCTCGCGCCGCATCGAACGTCCCAGCGCCCAGTACAAAAGGGCACCGATCGCGATGACGAGGGCGATGGCCGCTCCCGAGGCTCCGAAAGCGACGAGGAGACCGAAGCCGGCGCCGACGGCGGCGACCACCGCCCAGAACAACGATTCGCTTCTCACAACAACTCCAAATCGCTGGTCGCGATGTCCCAGCAGCCTAGGTCGAACACGTCGATGTCGATATCGGTCAGGGGCAAGGCGACGAGGCGGAGAGCTTTGACTCCCGGCACCGGAAGCATCCCGGCTGCCATCGCCGATCTCCGCTCCGGCGAGCCCTTGGAGAAGAACCCCGCCATGTAGCGCGACCGATTGCCCCGGGCGGCCCGTCGAACCTCATCCGCTCCCGCCCCTCCGACGAGATCCGAGAGCACCAACTCGGTTCTGGGTCCTCTCACCCCGGCACGCAGCACTGCCGCTGCCCCCTCGCCCGATCGCACCGCACCGTAGCGCACGGTTGGGTGCCCGCCGAAGCGCCAGGCCTGGTACTCCCGGGTGCGGACGGTCCTCAGGCCGCGCGGTGGCCGGTCCGCGGTGTCGACGGGGCGAAAAGGCTCCGAGGCGGGTATCACCTCGGTCAGGGAGGGCGGCCCGGAGCCCGGCACCCGTGCCGCCCGGCCGATCCGGGGCCGGGCCATGACCCCGATCGGGGCGACTTCCCTCCAGCCCATCGACAGATAGCCGGCTCCCGATCTCGCGTTGGGGGTGTTGAACACGAGTTGGGCTCCTTGGTCACGTGCGACCTCCAAGGACTCCATCGTCAGCCGTCGAAATATCCCGCGGCGCTCGAAGTCGGGGTGGGTCGCGGTGTCCACCGGCCGGACACACCGGACCGTCATCCCTCCCGGGCCACCCAGCTGCCATCTCATCAGGGCCCTTACCCCGGCGATGCGATCACCGGCTGTGGCCACGAGGACGATCGAAGGCCCGAAAGGGTTGATCTCGTGTTTCCAGGACCATTGCTCACGGGTTCGCTTGAGCAATGGTGTCTCACCGAGTGCGGTTCTCAACACCTCGAGGATCGAACCGACGTCGCCTGGCTCGGCCGCACGTGTCGAGATCTCAGGCACCGAGCACCTCCGCGTAGAGCTGCTCGTACTCCGAGATCATCCGGGCGATCCCGTGATCCTCGGCGACCAGCTCGGCGCCGGCCGCGCCCCATCGGGGGGCCTCGGGCGAGGTGAGTGCCTCCAGGATCCCTTCGGCCAATGTGACCGGGTCCCCGGGTGGCACCAGGAGACCGGTGACCCGGTCGACCACCACGGTGGGGACTCCGCCGACGGCGGTGGCCACGACCGGCTTGCTCAAGGAGAGGGCCTCGAGCACGGCGAGGGGAAGGCCTTCGAAATCGGCCGGGTTGGCCACCACGTCGGCAGCGGCGAGGAAATCGCGCGCCTCCACCCCCCTCCCGAGGAATCTGATGTGATCGGCGACGCCTGCCGCAGTGGCCGAGTCCCGCACCCGGGCCAGATCGCCCTCGTGCTTCTCGGCGCCGACCGACACCACCA
>JBOGEU010000531.1:0-3978 GCA_050741995.1 Acidimicrobiia bacterium
TCGGGATCGCCGATCCCGGGACACGCGATCTGCCAATCGATCATCCCCACGTCGGTGAGGCCGATGTGCGATTCGTCTCCTACCGTCCACGAGCCGCCCCACAGCTCCGATTCGAGATCTGGCGCGACCTCACGAAGCACGGTCAACGGATCGACCCGTTCGGCCTCTCCCATCTCCGTGCCGGAACACGGCAGATATTCCACGGTGGGCTCGGGTGGGAGCTTGGTCTCTGCGATCCCACAGGCGACGACGGCCGCCACCGCCCAGAGAAAGATCCCTCGTCGCCACATGGCGGTAACCGTACGTTCACCCGGCGCCTCTATGGTCGGCATCGTTGAAACCTGGCGTCCTCTTCCTCTGTGTTCACAACGCCGGCCGATCGCAGATGGCGGCAGGTTTCATGCGCGCCCTGGCGGGAGACGCGGTGGAGGTCCTCTCCGCGGGCTCCGAACCGGCCTTGGAGCTGAATCCGGTGGCGGTGGAGGCAATGGCAGAGGTGGGCATCGAGATCTCGGGCGAGACCCCGCGTCGCTGGTCCGACGAGATGATCGAGTCCGTCGATGTGGTAGTCACCATGGGATGTGGCGACACCTGCCCGGTGTTCCCCGGAAAGAGATATGTCGATTGGGACCTAGAGGACCCGGCAGGTAAGACCCTGGCGGAGGTGCGCCCGATCCGGGACGAGTTGGAACGACTGGTGCGCGGTCTGCTCCTCGAGCTCGACGGAAGCGAGTAAGCGCAGGTCCAGGGGGCGGGCCCAAACACCGAGATGAAGCCGTTTGGCTTCCTCGTCGACATGACAACGCTTGCGCCAACGTCAGTGGCCAGAGCACTACAGGGAAGCGAGGGCGTCCAAGACCCGGTCCACCTCGGAAACGGTGTTGTAGTGGACGAAGCCGACCCGAACCAGGCCTCCGGCCTCGAGAAAGCCGAGACGGTCGATGGCGTTGAGGGCGTAGTAGTGGCCCGACCACACATAAATGCCCCGGGCACCCAACGCGCCCGCCACCACGTCGGCCGGGAGCCCGTTCACCGAGAAGGCGAAGGTGGCCACCCTGCGGTCGTCGGCCGCGCGGACACCGTGGACCGTCACCTTCGGCAGGTCGGACACTCCGTCGAGGAACTGCGCCGAGAGCGCTTGCTCGTGACCATGGACCCGGGCGTACGCACTCTCCAGGCTCGATCTGCGATCGGCGCCGGTCCCGAGGCCGGCCAGATAGTCGACTGCGGCGCTCACCCCGGCCATCGACTCGAAACTCTGGGTGCCGGTCTCCAGCTTGTCCGGCGGGTCGGAGGGCGCAGGCCGCACCTTGTAGAAATCGATATCGGCCAGAAGATCCAACTTGCCATAGAGGGCGCCGGTGTGAGGCCCGAAGAACTTGTAGGCCGACGCCACCAGGAAGTCGCAGTCGACCGCCCGCACGTCGACCAGGCGGTGGGGCCCGGCATGGACCGCGTCGAGATACAACAGGGCGCCCGCCTGGTGCGCAAGTGAGGCGATCGCGGCGACGTCGACCACCGTCCCGATGGCATTGGAGACGACACAGGTGGCGACCAGTCTCACCCGATCGTCGAGGAGGTGGGCGATCGCGCTCGGGTCGAGCTCGCCGCTCTCCGTGTCGAACTCGGCGATTCGGACTTCGACGCCTTTGTCCTCGGCGGCTCGAGCCCAGGGGGTGAAATTGGCGTCGTGGTCGAGGCTGGTGACCACGATGGCGTCGCCGGGCTGCCACTGACGGGCCAGGGCGCGACTCACGGCAAAGGTGATGCTGGTCATGTTCTGCCCGAAGGAGATCTCGTTGGCGTCGGCGTTGAAGAAGTCGGCCATGGCGTCTCTCGCCTGGCTGGTAGTCGTCTCGGCAAGCTGTGAGGAGCCGAATTCGCCCCCGATATTGCTCACTCCCTGGCTGAGGACCCGGGTCATGGCGTCGATCACCCGCTGCGGGACCTGAGTCCCGCCCGGACCGTCCAGATAAGCCACCTGACGGCCGTTCTCGGTGCGGGAGAGCGCCGGGAACTGGGCCCGGATCGCGTCGACGTCGAGAGGAGCGGGGGGCTCGGTCATCCGGTTTGTGTAGCAGGGATCGCGAGCTGGGCGTTTCCAGGGCGGCCCGTAGCTCGACTTCGCGTTCTCAGCTCTCGGGTCTTGCCAGCTTGGCGGCGAACCGGAAGCGGTCTCCCCGATATAGGGAGCGGACATGCTCCAGCGGCCGGCCCGAGGCGTCACGGCTGGTGCGGATCAGCAACAGCATCGGGGTCGTGGAGTCGGTCCCGAGGAGACGTGATGCCGATGGTGGGGCGAGCACGGTTTCGATCGTCTCCTCGCCTGCGACGGGAACGATCCCGTAGCGCTCGGCGAGCAGGCTGTAGAGGGAGGCATCGGCGCTGAGTTGGGCCCCGATGTCGGGAAAACGGAGCCCGTCGAGATACACGGTCTCCACTGCCATGGCCTCACCGTTGGCGTATCGGACCCGCTCGATGCGGACCACCGGGCTCCCCACCGCCAGTTGGAGTCTCTCCGCGACATCGGGCTCCGCCTCGGTGAGGGTGATGTCGATCAGCTTCGACCCGGGGCGAAGTCCCTGCCCCGTCATGTCCTCGGTGTAGGAGGTCAGCTGAAGGCTTTGGGTGACTTTGGGCGGGGCGACGAATGTCCCCCGTCCCTGCATGCGGACGATTCGACCTTCCACCGCCAGGTCGTGGAGAGCCTGGCGAACGGTGGTGCGGGAGATGTTGAACCGTTCGCTCAAAGCTCGCTCGGCATCGACCGGGGTGCCCGGGGCCAGCCCGTCCAGGTGCTGGCGCAGCCAGCGCCGCAGCTCGTAGTACTTCGGCTCCGGGCCGGCGGCGGATTGGTCTGCGCGGGCGGCGCTGCTCATCTCGTCTCCCTGACTTTGGGCCCGATGTCGAGGGCATAGCGCACCACCTCGACACGTTCCCCTTCCTCCCCTTCGACCGCAAGGTCCTCCCAGCGCCTGCTCCCGTCGGGCAGCCAGCCGAGCCGCTCATAGAACCGGCGCGAACGATGATTGCCGGCCACCACCCAGAGCGTGGCCAACTCGTAACCCGCATCGCGGAAACTGTCCACTGCATGTTGGAGCAGGCGGCGTCCGATACCTTGCCCGGTCGAGCCGGGATCGACGTGGACCGAATGGACCTGACCGGTGGTGTCGGGATCGTGATCGAGGTCGGGGCTCAGCCCGTAATACACGAACCCGACCACGACATCGTCGGACACACCGAGGGCGACTCGGGCTTTCCCCTCCCGATCGCCCAGTCGGCGCTCCCAGATCTGGGCCCGGTGCGCGATATCGCCCTCGCTGCCCCGTTCGGTGGGGGTACGCCCATACGTGGCGACCCATGACCGGACGTGGATGGCGGCGATGTCCGGGGCGCTGGTGGCGTCGGCCTCCCGGATCTCGACGGTCGAGGCTGGTGGTCCGTGATCAGTGCTCATGGGATGGCGAGGATGCGGGCCGGATTGCCCACCAGCATCGAGTCGATGGATGTCTGGCTGACACCGGCGTCGAGGAGGCCGGGGATGACCACTCTGCCCAGGTAGGCGTATCCGTGCCGCCCATGTGTCGAAGGATTCATGTAGGCCTCGGCGGCAGACATGTCGGTCGAGAGCACGATCTGCTGGTCATAGCCGCGGGACACCAATTCAACGAGAGCACCGACCCGATTCTGGTCCGATCGGTGGTAGGCCCACTTCACGAACTCGCCCTCACCCGCCCCTTCGCTGTTCGGCACCCGATAGTCGAACCACTCCTTGCCAAAGGTGTCGAAGGCGACATTCACTCCGGAGCCAAGAACCTGCTCCAGGTAGTCGATGTCCGGTTTCAGGTCGAGGTGCCCGATCACCACACGGGAGAGGTCGGCGCCCTCGCCTGCCAGCACCGCCACCTGGTCGGGGGCCATGGTGCCCAGGCTGCAATGGGTGGAGATGGCGAGCCCGGTGATGACATGGGCCCGGGC
>JBOGEU010000532.1:0-12290 GCA_050741995.1 Acidimicrobiia bacterium
CCCGACTACTCGGTCGAGGAGGTCGCAACCCAGGCGTTGGCGCTGATCCTGGCCTCCCTGCGCAAAGTGGTGATGGCCAACGACTCGGTGCGCTCCGGGACCTGGAGCATCGACAACTTCCGACCTATCCGCCGCCTCTCCACCCTGACCGTCGGTCTGGTGGGATACGGACGGATCGCCCGCCGCATCGCCGCCCCCCTTGCCGCACTCGGAGCCGACATCATCGCCCATGATCCCTATCTCCAGCCCGGGCCCGACCTGCCGCCATTGCTCGAGCTCGAGACCGTGTTGAGCAGGTCGGACATCATCTCCCTCCATCTCCCGCTCACCGACGATACGAGGGGAATCATCGGCGCCGATGCCCTGGCGGGGATGAAGCCGGGAGCGATCCTGGTCAATACCTCGCGCGGCCCCCTGGTCGATCTCGACGCCCTCACCGCTGCCCTCGTGGAGGGGCGGATCGGGGCGGCCGGGCTCGACGTCTTCGACGTGGAGCCACTCGATGCCTCACGGGTCGAAGGGGCGCCCAATCTCATCGTCACCCCGCACATGGCCTACTACTCCGAGGAGGCGCTGGCCGAGTCGCAGCGGAAGGCGGCTACCCAGGTGGTCAAAGTCCTCACCGGCGAGAAGCCGGACTATCAGGTGAACTGATGGAGGCGAGACCCGAGATCGTGGAGGAAGGCCGTTTCGACCCGGCCGCCTACGCCGATGAGCTGGAAGCGGCGCCGCAGAATCACGATCTGGGAACCTCGATGTGGTTCGAGAACGATCACATCCGGGTTTGGGAAGTCCTTCTCCAACCCAGGGAGCGGGGCGCTTTCCATGCTCACACCACCAACTACTTCTGGACCGTTGTCGAGGGAAGCCGCGGCCTGCAGCGCTTCGCCGACGGAACCTTCGCCATCCGCGATTACCTGGTCGGGGAGACCCGTTATCTGGAGCACACCCCGGAGACTGCCCTGATCCACGACCTGGAGAACATCGGGGACAGCACGCTGCGCTTCGTGACCGTCGAGCTGCTGGGCTGAACCGCACCCATGGCTTGGCCCCGGGTCCTCGTCGCCGGCGGTTCGATCGGCGGCCTCACGGCAGCGGTCCTGCTCCGGGACCTGGGCTGTGAGGTCGACGTGTTCGAGCGATCCACGGCCGCCCTGGAGGATCGGGGGGCCGGGATCGTCGTCCTTCCCATCACCGAGCGCTACTTCACCGAGCAGGCCGGAGACCAGGGGCGGGTCAGCCTGAAGCTCAGCAACTGGACCTACGTGGACGAGGAGGGGAGGGTCATCTCCGCCGATGCCGACCACTACCGCTTCAGCGGCTGGAGCACCATCTACCGAGCCCTGCTCGAGGCATTCGGGACCGACCGATATCACTTCGCCCACGAGATGGTTGGGTTCCACAACCGGGAGAACGGGGTCACCGCCCAATTCGCCAACGGCGCCTCGGCCGAGGGAGAACTGCTGGTGTGCGCCGACGGCCTGCATTCGACTGCCCGGTCGATCCTCCTCCCCGAGGTGGAGCCGGAGTACGCCGGGTACGTGGCGTGGAGGGGGACCACCCCCGAGCGCGAGCTGTCGGACCGGGCGCAGGCCGACCTGGCCGACTCGATGATCTACCAGGTGCTCGACCCGGGCCACATCCTGGTCTATGCGATCCCCGACCACGAGGGACGCACTTCGCCGCCGCACCGGGTGATCAATTTCGTCTGGTACCGCAACTACCCGACCGGGGGCCCGTTCGAGGACCTGATGCGGGACCGGGATGGGGTGCAGCGGGCGGGGACCATGCCCCCGAGCTCGATCCGGGACGAGCACCTCGAGGAGATGAGGGCCACCGCCGCCAGGGCGCTGGCCCCCACCCTGCGCGAGGTGGTGCTCGGCTGTGAGCATCCGCTGATCCAGGCGGTGTTCGACCTGGAGAGCCCACGGATCGCCTTCGCCCGGGTTTGCCTCCTCGGTGACGCCGCCATCGGGCTCCGCCCACATGTCGCCGCCGGGCAGGCCAAGGCATGCGCCGACGCCTGGGCCCTCCGTGACTGTCTCGACCGCAGCCGGGGGGACGTCGACAATGCGCTGGCTGCCTGGGAGGAGAGCCAGCTTGCCTTGGGCCATCAGGCCCTGGAGAAGACGAGGAAGATGGGCAATGCAGCCCAGTTCGAGGGGACCATGGTGCCGGGCGATCCCGACTGGAAGTTCGGGCTCTGGGAGCCGGGGAATTGATCGTTGAGGTGATCGCGGTCGGGACCGAGCTGCTCATCGGGCAGATCGTGAACACCAACGCCGCGGCGATCGGGGCCCGGCTCGCCGAGGAGGGGTTCGACGCCCACTATCAGGTCACCGTCGGCGACAACCTCTCGCGGCTGACGGCAGCCATCGACTTGGCCCTGGCCCGGGCAGACGCGGTGGTGCTGACCGGAGGGATCGGGCCCACCCAGGACGACCTGACCCGGGAGGCGATGGCCCTGGTCGCCGGCCGCTCCATGACCCGGGATCAGGACCATGCCACCTGGATCGAAGAGCGGACCCGCTCCCGGCAGGGAAGGCCGAGCGACACCGTGTTGCGCATGGCGGATCTCCCCGAGGGGGCCGAGGGGCTGCCCAATGCCAACGGGGTCGCTCTGGGAGTAGCGATGGAGCACAGTGGGAAATGGATGTTCGCCGTCCCCGGGGTCCCGATGGAGATGACCGCCATGCTCGACGGTGAGGTCATGCCCCGTCTCCGTCGCATCGCCGGCGGCGCGACCGTGTTGCGCAGCCGTGTGCTCCGGGCATGGGGCATGGGCGAGTCGCGGATCGCCGAGGAGCTCGACCACCTCTTCGCTTCGACCAACCCATCGGTGGCGTTCCTGATCAGCGACATGGAGGTCAAAGTCCGAGTCAGCGCCAAGGCACCTGATGTTGATCGAGCCGAAGAGTTGATCTCACCGATCGAGGACGAGATTCGAGCGCGCTTGGGCGATGTCGTGTTCGGCGTCGACGACCAGACCGTGGAGTCCATCGTCATCGACAGGCTCGCCGGTCGCGGGTGGAGGGTGGCCACTATCGAAAAGGCCACCCTGGGCCAGGTCGGCGCCCGTATCGCCGCTGCCGACGAGAGCGGCCGGGTCTTCGCAGGCTCGATCATCGTCGGGAGCGGCGCCCATGGGCCGCCTCCCGAGTCAGATGTAATTCTGGTCGTCGGGGCGATGGGCGGCGACAGCGATTCGGTAAAGCGCACCACACGCCCGATCGAGATGACGGTGACCACCCCGCATGGTGAGACGACCCGCGTATTCGATTTCGGGGGTGACGACGAGAGGGTCCGGAGCTATGCCGTCATCGCCGGGCTCCATGCGCTTCGTCTGGCCCTCGACACCCCGGAAGGTCAGCCCCGACCTTGACCATCGGTCTTCGATCCGCCCTGGCCCGGCGGCCCCTGCTGGCGGCTGTGGTGTACACCGGGACCTGCATCCTCCCCCTGTCCCTGATCAGCGCCCAGATCCTTCAGCTACAGGCCGACCTCGGATTCGGGGTGAGCCGGCTCGGTCTGGCGACGGCGGCGTACTTCGGGGCCGCCGCCATGGCCGCCAACCCGGCGGGCCGGATCGTCGCCAGGATGGGCCCGGGCCCGAGTCTTCGCATCGGCAGCTCGCTCACCCTCATCGCCTGTGTCATCGCCGGGACTGCTGCCGCATGGTGGCTGCTCCCCATCGCCGCCGCCGTGGGCGGGGTGGGCAACGGGATGATTCAGGTGGCAGGAAATCTCGCCATCTTCGACGGGGTGACGAACAAGCGTCAGGGGGTGGGATTCGGGGCCAAGCAGGCGGCGGTCCCGCTGGCAGGCGTCCTGGCCGGCATCTCGCTGCCGGTCATCGGGCTGGTGTTCGGCTGGAGATGGGTGTTCGCCCTCGCCGGGATGATCGCCCTGGTCCTGGCAGTCTCCGCACCCGAGCTCAGCGCGGACCGATCCCTGGAGCGCAGCGAGAGGAGCGCCGGCTCACCACCCAGGTCGCTCTTCTTGTTGGCGCTGGGCGGGATAGCGGGGGCGATGGCGGGCAATGGGCTGTCGTTGTTCATCGTCCCCTCTGCCGTGGACATCGGGATCACCGAGGGGGCGGCCGGGGCGGTGCTGGCCGCATGCTCCTTACTGGTGGTCGTGGTCCGTCTCGGCGCCGGGTGGCTGGTAGATCGAAACGAAAGCATCGGTTTCGCCGAGATGGCATGGCTGACCGGGGCGGGGGCGGTTGGGGCGTTCGCCCTGTTCGCCGCCTCCACCCCGGCCCTCTATCTGGTGGCGCTCCCGATCGCCTTGCTCGGGGCATGGGGCTGGCCCGGGGTCATCTTCTTCACGGTGGTCCACAGCTATCCCCAGTTGCCGGCAAAGGCCTCGGGAATGGTGCTCTCCGGCAACCTGACCGGGACCATGATCGGCCCCCTCGTCGTCGGTTCGCTGGCCGGGCACGGCAACTACCCCGGTGCCTGGCTCTTCGTCGCCGTCATGGCCACGATCGCCACCGTGGCGTTCGTTGCCAGCCACCGGCTACGAAGCCGGTCGGAGGTCAGCCCCTGATCGCGCTGAGCAAGCTCGGCTGGCTCCGGTCGACGCCGAGCGGCAGCTCGACCACCTGACCGGTCTCGACCGAGCGGTCGGCGGCCAGGTAGACCTCCATCGCCTGCCGTGCCAGCCTCGGCTCGACCATCACCGGTCGGTCGTAGGCCACGGCTTCGAGGAAGTGGATCGTCTCTCGCTCCATGGGCCCCGCGTAGACATGGTCGACGTACTCGCCCGGCATCGTGGAGAGGGGGAACTGGACCCCGTCCTGCACCGTGTTGAGCACGATGTCCTTGTGACTGGCGTCCATCATCAACGCTCCGTCGGTCCCGATGAGCTCGATCCAGGTCGCAGAGAAGTTGGGATACCCGGGCGGGAGCGACCAGCCGGCGCTGATGGTCACCGTCACCCCGTCATCCATGGTGATGACGATGACCTGGGTGTCGGGGACACCGTCGGCCTGCCGGGCTCCCCAGGCCACCTGGGAGTAGACCCGGGTCGGCTTCCTCGGCCCGAGGCACCACAGTGAGAAATCGATGTCGTGAGTCGCCTCCATGGCCGCCGGGGAGAGCTTGGTCCGGGAGCCGATCTTGGCGCCGAGCGATCGGGTGATGTGACGACTCACCAAGACACTGACCGGGTCGCCGAGGGTGCCGTCCTCGAGGCTCCGCTTGGCCAGGGCTTGCTTCGAATTGAATCGCTGCGAGTAGCCAATCGTGAACTTGAGGCGCTTCGACTCGGCGATCTCGATCAGGTCGTCGGCCTCTTCCAGGGTCAAGGCGATCGGCTTCTCCAGTAGGACGTGTTTCCCGGCGGAGAGGGCCGTCTTGGCCATCGGGTAGTGCAAGGTCTCGGGGGTGGCCGAGATCATCAGAGCCTGGATGTCGGGGTCGGCGACCAGCGTCTCCCAGTCATCGGTGGCAGTCACCGCCCCGGTACGAGCTTCGACCTCGGCCAGCCGGTCCCGGTTCACCTCTGCCAGGTGAAGCGAGCCGACGAGGGCGTTGTTGGCGGCGGCCGTCGCCCTGATCCCCCCACACCAACCGGTGCCGATGATGCCAACGCTGAGCGGGTTCATTCTCAATCCTTTCGAGTAGTGAGCAGGGCTTCGGGCTCGATGGGCAGCTTCACCGGCTCCCCGATCCGTGCCGAATGATCCATGGCCATGGTGAGGAGCAGATTGCGATGCCCGTCTTCTGCCGTGGCGTGGGGGGTGGCGGTGCCCGTGGTGAGACGATGGAACCAGGTCATGGTCTCCTCCCGCATCGGGCCCCAGAGCATGCCGTCGGAGACGTCACCGGGCGGATAGCTGCCGAGGAAATCGACGTAGCGTTGCGAGTCGGGCTCGTAGCCCTTCGAGGTGTACCCGGCCGGTTGCGGGATCTGGGTGGCCATGATCACGTCGCGATGGGTGTCCTCGATGTCGATGACGCCCAAGGTGCCGACGATCCCGATCTCTAGCCCGTACACCGCTCCCGGCCACACCGTGGGCAACGCCCAATTGATGTTCATGCTCCAAATCGCCCCGTCGTCCATGGTGAAAAGGCCAAACGTCGCGTCCTTCGTCCCCATCTCTCGCAAGGTGTGATCCGCGGAGCGGGCATAGACCTCGACCGGAGTCTTGGGCTCCATCAGCCACATGCACATGTCGAGGCTGTGAGTGCCGGAGACCACCATCGGAGTCAGGCTCGACCGCTCGGTGGTCTTGCGCAGTGTCGCGTCGGGCACCATCCGATTCATGAATGCCCTGGTCACCACACTAGTCACCTCACCGATCTGGCCGTCACGCAACCTCTGCTTCACGGTCTGGAAACGCCGGCGGAAACGCTGGGTGTACCCGATCACGGCATCGACTCCCGCGTTCTCGATGGCAGCGAGGACCGAGGCCGACTCCACCGGGTCGGTGGCGAGCGGCTTCTCGATGAACAGTGGCACCCCCAATTCGACGGCGGCCAGGATCGGCTCGACGTGCTCGTTCTCCGCGGTGGCGACGATCACGGCCGTGATCTCGGGACGGGAGAGGAGCTCGCCGAGGTCGGTCGTCACAAAGTCGGCGTTGGTGTCATCGCCGAGTCGCTTGGCGGTGTCGGCGTCGATGTCACACAGGCCGAGCCACGTGACGGCCGGGTGCTCCCGGGCCAGGACGGCACGGATTCGCCCCACAGTCCCACACCCCACGACTGCGAGGCCGATCTCGCCTCTGCTCATCGCTCGATACCCAGGAGCCGCGCTGCGTTGCCACCGACGATCAGGTCGATGTCGTCGGGGTCGAGACCGCTGACCTTGTTGAGCAATCCGAGCGGGTCGTTGTCGCCCATGTCGTATGGGTAGTCCGTTCCCAGGAGTATGTGATCCGGCCCGTACTTTTCGATGAGAAAGCCCAACTGGTCCGCCTCGAAGACCATCGTGTCGAAATAGAAGGCGGCGAGATACTCGCTCGGTGGGCGGGGCAATCCATGCCGCACGTCTTCCCGGGCGTGATAGGCATGGTCGAATCGGCCGGCATAGGCGGGGAGAAACCCTCCTCCGTGGGCGAACACGAGCTTGAGGCCGGGATGACGCTCCATCACCCCGTCGAATATGAGGCGCCCGGCGCAGAGCGTCTCCTCCAGCGGGTGGCCGATGGTGTTCAGGAAGTAGTGCTCGGTGAACCTGCTCGGCTCGGTGAAACCTGTGGGATGGATGAAGGTCACCATGTCGAGCTCCTCGACGGTGGCCCAGAACGTCTCGAAGCCGGGGCTCGACAGCTCCTCGCCGTTGATATGGGTGGCCATCTCGATCCCGCGGAAGCCGAGCTCGACCGAACATCGCCGCAACTCCTCGACGGCAACGCCGGGGTCCTGGAGCGGCACTGCGCCGAGAGCGAAGAACCGGTCGGGATGGCCGCGCACCAGCTCGGCGAGATCGTCGTTGATCATCCGGAAGGCGCGTGATCCGAGATCGCCGTCGGCCCAGTGAAACAGCTGATAGGGGGAGAGGCTCACCGCTTGCACGTCGACTCCCATGGCATCCATGTCGGAGAGACGGACCTCGATGGACTCCATCTTGGGGCGGATGTCCCCGAGCTGTTTGCGATTGACTTCCCTCGTGAGCTCGTTGCCGAACTGGAAGGGCACCCGGCCCAGTCGCTCCGCCTCGGGCTTCATCAGGGCCGCCGCCGGGCCGCACTCTCGGTGACAGTGGATATCGATGACACGACCGGTCAAATCACACGTCTCCCTGGTCTCATATCATGCACAATATAGAATTTCCGCGTGGATTGCCCATCGCGGGGTCATCCGTCGTCGAGACCGAACAGCCGGGACGCGTTGCCACCCGCGATCAGCTCCCGATCGGCCTGGCTCATCTTCGAATCGGCGAGGAGGGCAAGCGGGTCGGTGAGCCCCATGTCAAAGGGGTAATCGGTCCCGAGCAGGACCCGATCCGCCCCATACCGGGCGACCAACAACTCGATCAGTCCCGGGTCGAAGACCGTGATGTCGAAGTAGAGATTGGCCAGGTACTCCGATGGCAGCCGATCGATCTTGCCCCGCATCTCGGGCCGGTGCCGGAACGCATGATCGGTCCGGGCCGGGTAGAAAGCCAGATACCCACCACCATGGATCAGCAGCATCTCGAGACCGGGATGACGCTCGAAGACACCGCCGAGGATCATCCGGGTCACGGCGAGAGTGGTCGATAGCGGCATCCCGATCACGTTGACCAGGTAGTAGTCGCTCATCCTCCGTGCCTCGGTGAAGCCCGCGGGGTGGAGGATCGTGACCAGCCCCAGCTCCCCCAGCACCTCCCAAACCGCGTCGAACATCGGGTCGTCGAGGTCGGCCCCGTTGACATCCGTGCCGATCTCGACGGCAGGGAAGCCGAGGCCGGCCACCCTTCTCGCTTCGGCCACGGCTTGATCGGGATGGGCGAGAGGCAGGGTCCCGACCCCGACGAATCGCTCCGGGCTGGTGCCGACCACCTCGGCGATGTGCTCGTTCTGCATGGAGGCGACGCGAGGCGCCAGCTCGGAGTCGGCCCAGTAGAAGTAATGAAACGGGGTCAGCGCCACCAGTTGGACGTCCACTCCCATTGCGTCCATGTCGGCGAGGCGAGCCGCCGGATCGTTGTACTTGTCCCCTGCCAGCTCGTAGAACTCCGTGTTGAGCTCCTTCGTCATCGGAGACGAGTAGAAAGTTCGTGGCTCGTACTCGGGCTTGAAGTGGGGCCGAGTCAGGGTCACGGAGTCGGGGACCATGAGATGGCTGTGCACATCGACGACGCGCACGGCGGGCCGCGCCGCCTTCGTCTCACCCCAGGCCGCGACCCAGTCGGCGGGACGGCCACCGGTCACCTGACTCGCCTCATCCCGGCTGTCACTTCACCCTTCCGATCCCGGCCCGGCGTCTCACGACCTCCGCCACCGACGAGTTGTCGAGGTCGCCGAGCCCGTTCTCCTCGCCTTCGGCAAGCGCCTCACGCGCCACCTTGGCGAGATCCATGGTCGCCCCCAGCTCGACACCGTGCTCGACGATGATCCGGGCGTCCTTGTGACTCTGGCGGAGCCGGGAGAACGGAGCCTCGTGGTAGCCGGCCACGATGCGGTCGCCCCAGACGTCCATCGCCTTGGAGAAGGCCAAGGAGTCCTTCAGGACCGCCAGAGTGGTCTCCAGATCCATGCCGGCCAGCTCCGCGACCACCAGGGTCTCGGCGAGGACCATGCGATGAACCGTCAGCGCATGGTTCACGATGAGCTTGACCCGGGAGCCCGATCCGACCGGCCCAACATGGTGGTGGGAGCGCCCAATGGCCTCATATATCGGCGTCCCCCTCCGGTAGGCATCTTCCGGTCCCCCCACCATCACCACCAGATCTCCACGCTCGGCGACCTCGCCGTTCCCACTCACGGTCGAGTCGCAATAGGTGATCCCGTGGGCCTGGAGACCTTCGGCGATCTCGACCGCATCTCCTGGTCGTCCGGTGGTCGCGTCGTATACGAAGAGGGGCGACACACCGGATTCGGCGATGCCATCTTCTCCGAGACAGACCTGGCGCGATATATCGGAGTTGGGAAGCGAGAGCAAGGCGGCCCAGCACCCCCGCACCGCCTCGGCCGGCGACCCGGTGACGATGCCCCCGCGGCCGGCGAACTCGGCGGCACGATCGGGGTCGGGGTCGAACCCGCGCACCTGGTGCCCGGCTTCGAGAAGATGACCCGACATCCGGGAGCCCATGAGCCCGAGGCCGATCACGGCCAGCGATTGGCCGGTCGTCAAAACCCGTAGAGCACAGCCGGGTTGTCCACCAGGATCCGCCTGCGCATCGTCTCGTCCGGCGCCCAAAGCTCGAGCTGCTCGAGCAGATCGGCGTCGTTGGGCTGGACGTCGTACTTGTTCGGATGTGGCCAATCGGTGGCCCACAACATGTGATCCGGGTTGGCATCGATGAGAGCCCGGGCCATCGGCACCACGGCCGGCCACGGTGGCAGGTCGCCGACCCCGAGCCGGTTCGGCGCCGACAGCTTCACCCATGTGTTTCCTTCTCGTACCAGTTCGAGCAGGGCCTGGAAAGGCGGATGGGCCACACCCTTGTCGGCCGGCATGTAACCGAAATGCCCGATGGATACCGGGGAGTCGAGCGAGCGGAGCAGCGGGAGGAGACCGGGCAACTCTTCACCGGCGAACAGGAACTCGACATGCCAACCCAAGGCCGCGATTCGCTTGGCCAGGGAGGGGACCTCGTCCAGTTCCACCGGCATGCCGCCGATGTTGTCCAAATTGAGCCGGATCCCCCTCGCTCCCCGGGCGTGCAACTCTCCCAACTCGTCGTCGCTGACATCCCCGGACACGGCCACCACCGCACGCGCCCGGTCAGGGATCCTGTCCGCGGCATCGAGTATCGCCGAGTTGTCGATCCCGTAGACCGACGGCTGGGTGAACACGACCCGGTCGATCCCCAGCTTCTCGTGCATGGCGAGCATGTCGTCCAGCGTCGACTGCGGCGGGTTGTAGCCACGCTCGGCTACGAGCGGGTAGCCGTCGACGAAGACATGGGTGTGACAGTCCACCGATCCCGGAGGCACTTCGAGCCGGGCTCGACGAGTATCACGGACCGGAGGAAGACAAGTCTGAAGCTCGGTCATGTGGGGGCCCGGTCAGTCCCTGACCGGGATGGTGAGGTGACCGAGGGTGATCTCGATGAGGCGGTCGACATCCTGGGACCATATGGCATCCATCATCGCGTTGTGATCCCTGGTCGCGGTTTCCTTGAGCATCGGGCTCTTTCGCAGGGTGGCACTGACGAAGACGACCTGTGTGTCCTGCAGGCTCTTGATCAGGGCGATCAACCTTCGCGAGGACGATGCCTCGTAGAGCTTCTGGTGAAAGGCCCGGTTCCCCTGGACCCAGACGTCCCACGAGTCGGATGCCGCCATCTCGTCCAGAATGCCCTGTGCCCCTTGAAGGATCTCAGGTGTCATGCCGATCACGGCCTCTCGGCATGCCATCGGCTCCAGGACCTGGCGGATCCTGACGATCTCCTCGACCTCGGACTTGGTGACGGCGCTGACGACGCCACCGCGGTAGTTGTCGATCCGAACCAAACCTTCGAAGGAGAGCTCGCGCAGCGCTTCGCGAACCGGGGTGGTGCTGACTTCGAAAGTCGAGGCCACCTCTGCCAGGCTGAGCCTTGTTCCGCCAACCAGGTCGCCGTTGAGGATCGACCTTCGCAAGGAGTCCGATACATGCTCGGTAGCAGTGCGAGGTCGCTCCGATCGGCGCAGGACCGATGCAGCAGACCTCATCTCGATGTTGTCCACACTTCTCCTCTCAGGTCACCGGGTTGCGCAAGGTGCCAATCCCATCGATGGAGATCTCCACCACGTCCCCGCCGGCAAGGTAGCGCGGTGGGTCAAATCCGATTCCGACTCCGAGCCCGGTCCCGGTGGCGATCACGTCGCCCGGCTCGAGGGTCATGACCTCGCTCAGGGTGGCGACGAGTGTGTCGACACCGAAGATGAGGGCGCTGATCGGGGCCTCCTGACGCAGTTCCCCGTTGACCACCGTCCTCATCCACGAGGAGCCGATATCGGGCAGCTCGTCGATGGTGGTGATCCAGGGCCCCATCGGGCAGAAGGTGTCGGGGCTCTTCCCGACGAACCACTGCACGTGTCGCTTCTGCAGATCGCGTGCCGTGACGTCATTGACGATGGTCCAGCCGAAGACGAAGTCGAGTGCCCTCTCCGGCGTCACGTGGCGTGCCTTGCGCCCGATGACAACTGCCATCTCGCCCTCGTAATCGGTGGTGCCGGTTGGGTCGTTGGCGAGCACGATCGGTTCCTCGGGCCCGATCACCGAGGTCGGCGCTTTGGTGAATATGACGGGATTCTCGGGGATCATCTGCTTCTCCGAGGCGTCGAAACCCGAGTCTGAGAACTCCTTGGCGTGGTCCCGATAGTTGCGCCCGACCGCCATGATGTTCTTCCGTGGCACCAGTGGCGCCAGGAGCCGGACGTCGCTCAGGGAAAACCGACTGCCGTGGGCGACCGCATGATCGATCTTGGCCCGATCCCATTGATCGATCAGATCGATGGTGTCGGTGGGCAGACCCGCCGCCGAGACGTCGACTACGACCTCGTCTTCGACCATACCGAGGCGACGTTCTCCCTCGACCACGAAATTGGCCAACCGCATCCGCTCGATGGTACATCGTGCATGATGCATCTTGTATCAGGCGCTAACGGGTTTGCCCTTGGCCCTTCGTCGGATCGGCCGCCACAG